>PIVW01000872.1 GCA_003353825.1 Chloroflexota bacterium | reverse complement strand
GACTTCGCGTGACGATCACGAATTTCAGTCGATGATGCCCCCACACCTAGTGGCTGGTTGTGCCAGCGCCTAGATATAGTGTGGAAAAAATCAGCACCACGCGAAATCCCAGAGAACCATATAGTATAGTACCCACGGCAGGATTCGAACCTGCGACACCCTGCTCCGGAGGCAGGTGCTCTATCCACTGAGCTACGTGGGCTAATTAGATCGGTCCGATTGACATCCTGCAGGCTGAACTAGCACTCCGCCGAAGTTCAAAAGGCCAGACAAAAAGGCGAAATTTATCGGTATTCTATATGACAAATCTTGTTTGCTGGAGTACTGGCACGAAAAAGTATGCGTTCCTTACCAATCAGATAACAACAAGTATAGATAAACGCCCCTGGGATGTCAAAGCCAGGCCCATTCGACCTCTGCAAGAAGATCTACTCGTGATAGTATAAAAAGGATATTATTTGGAATTGGACTTTTGACATTTAAGTCGTATGAGCTGAGTAGAAAGTTGACGAAAAGGAGAAACTGCGTCAGAAGTAGTGCATGGATATCACTCTACACACTACCAATCTGAAGCAGTTCCGAACGTCATTGTATCAGAACATTAACAATCGAGCCGATTCGCTGATGGACCTGCTGGATGCGATGTGCAGTGTACCGAATGCGAGATCACTGGTGGAATATTGCTTGGCGGCCTGTTATCGACGCAGCTACTCAACGATCTTTAAGGCGATAGATGAGATGAACTTGGAGCCGATGTGGCTGTCCTACCAGATTGCTCCCTATCTGCCCCGGCCAAAGAAGTGGCCATTCTGGTTGCTAATGGCGGATGTGACGCCAGGGCCCCGGCCCTATGCACAGACGCTGGAAGATCGAGGAATGGTCTATCAGCCAGAGGTGGTGAAAGGCAAGCTGCCGGTGACTATCGGTCATCAGTATTCGACGGTGGCGTTGGGTTTGGAGCCCGAAGCTGGGGTTTCATGCAGTTGGGTGCTGCCGTTGCTCACTGAACGGGTGGCGACCACTGAAGACAAAGAGATGACCGGTTGCAAACAGATAGAGATGCTTTTGCAGGACGCCAAGTTACCCTTCGGTCTGGAGTTAACGGTGGAAGTAGGGGATAGCGGCTATAGCAAACCGGCTTATCTGTACGCTCACCGAAAATTCCCTAACCTTGTCACAGAGGTACGGGTGCGCGGGAATCGCACTTTCTACCAACAGTATGTGCCCACAGAAGATGAGAAGGAGAACCCGAGCAAGGGACGTTCAAGGTGGTATGGTGAGCGTTTTTCACTCTCCGACCCAAAGACTTGGACGGAGGCGGATGATACCATGACCTTGTGGGAGACCAGCCGCCGAGGCAAAGTGTACCGGGTGGAGATTCAGGCCTGGCATAACCTGCTGATGACGGGGAAGAACAAACCAAAACGGCTGCCCATGCACAAGCATCCATTCACTCTGGTGCGCATTGTGCGCTACGATGAAAAGGGCAACCCAGCTTTCAAACGCCCCTTGTGGCTTCTAGTCATGGGCACACGTCGCCATGAACTCACCCTTGAGCACATCTATCAAGCGTATTCCTGTCGCTTTGATTATAATGGTCCCCATAAACTAGACCACAGGTTAAGGTGATAAAATGAGGTGAGGAATCGGCAGACATCACCGACCTGGAGGTCAAGAACAATGAGTCAAAAACGCCGGCAGCACAGCGCAGCATTCAAGTATCGAGTGGCGCTGGAAGCAAACAAAGGTCTGAAAACGACGAGTGACCTGACCC
>PIVW01000304.1 GCA_003353825.1 Chloroflexota bacterium | reverse complement strand
AGCCCTTTATGGTATCTTCTCAATATTCCGGGGCACTCGCCGAATGAATTCGGGCTCTGGGGGCGGGGTTCTACGAACCTACGCCGAACGTCCACCTTCGTGGACGGGTTAGTTCCCCCCAAGTTATTGAGAAGATGCCCTTTATGCGTAATACAACTGGCATTTCTGCTCCTTAATGCTACCAACGGCTTGTATGTATAATTTATTATAGCACCTTGCTAGGTTTCTGCCGAGTATGTGTGCCTGTTGGAATACAGGCGGGCTAACACAGCACTTACACCCCAAAAATATGCGTAATCACGGTCGTGCCTGCACCACCAACGCTTTGCATCATGGCTACATCGATAGATTCTAGCTGATTCGCACCGGCGCGACCGGTCAGTTGTAATGTAATCTCACAGGCCTGGTAGAGGGCGGTAGCACCGATAGGGTGGCCCCGAGCCTTTAGTCCCCCCATTGTGGAGATGGGGATCCGTCCCTCTCTACTGATCTCCATACCATCCGCCAAACGCCAACCCTCACCTCGTTCCGCAAATCCTGATGCTTCCAACAACATGCAAGCCATAATGCTGAAGGCATCGTGCAACTCGAAGAAGCTGATGTCGTCGCGGTGCACGTTGGCCTTACGGAAGGCTTTATACGCTGAATCGCGTGCGGCTTTGGCAAAGAGCGGATCCTCTCTATCCGAAACACGGAAACGATCTGTGGCGACGCTGGATGCCAGCATGCGCACAGGTAGGGTTGTGAAAGCACGTGCCTGTTCAGTCGGCGCCAGTACCACGGCGGCGGCGCCATCACAAATGGGCGAGCAATCATACAAACGTATGGGAGAGCTGACCACGCGCGAGTTCAGAACGTCGGCAGGAGTGACAAGGCGGTCATCGAAAAGGGCGCCTGGGTTAGTGTGCGCGTTCTGATGAGCGTTGACAGCGAAATTGGCAAAGGCATCGGCCGGCGCCTGGTATCGCTCGAAGTACATGCGCATCAGGTCGGCATTTTTGCCGATCAAAGTATCGCCATTTACCACCTCCTGTTCGGCATCCAATGCTTTGGCGAGTACCGGTGTGGGGATACCATCACTCATCTTCTCGACACCAACCGCCACCGCCAGATCAGCCTCGCCGCTGGCCACCGCCAGATAAGCCATGCGCAAAGCGGCGGCCCCGGTCCCGGTTGCCGCCCGCACATCCAGCGCCTCGATACCCGACAACCCCGCTTCGTCGGCGATGAGAGAAGCTACATGCTTCTGGCCCTGTAGCTCATCACTGAGCATATTTCCAGAGAAGAGGGCGTCGATGGCGTCGACTTCAGCATCGGCCATAGCCTGCCTGACCACCTCGGCCCCTAACTGGCGCAGACTTCGTTCATGACGTTTGGCAACGGGCACTTTCCCGATGCCGACAATACTGACGGAACGCATATTGAACTCCCAAGTTTTGACTGGAGGCCGGTAGACCAGTATACCGGTAGGACGGTAGGACGGTAGACCGGGATGCACCGTGAAAGCGAATTTCGATGCGCATTCGAACAGGTTTACCGGTTTCCTGGTTTACCGGTTTCCTGGTTTACCGGTTTCCTGGTTTAGCGATTTCCTCACCCGCTCATACCAGCGCGGCGAAGGTCCGGCACGCCCACCCTGCCATAATTGATACGTGATCTGCATGTGGCCCAGGTGCAGGGCTGTGTGTTCGATCACATGTAAGAGCGCCCAGCGCACAGTGACTGTCTTACCTTGAACCTCAGGAGTTGTCTCAAGCTCCTCGACAGAAAGTGTGGTCAGTACCTGGCGCACGTCATGTCCCACCTGGTCGAGCCTGGCAAGAAGTTCACTGTTATCTTCGACAGCGGTGCCAAACTCCGCAGACCTCTCTCGGCCAACTGGCTGCCCCCCGACCACCTCGATCACCCAGAACTCTTCGGCGCCGGCCACATGGGCAGCCAGGACAGCCAATGAGTTAGTGGCATGATCATCATTTGTAGGTAAAGGCCGCCAATTTAGGGCATCGGCGGACAGATCGGCAATCAACGCTCGCACTTGCGAGTGCAGATCCTCGATCATAGCCAGATAATGCTGGATTTCAGGATGCATCCGATTTCTCAGTCAGTACTCAAGTGAACAGAAAAGTTACGACCGCAATGGCGCCGAAATAGAGGAGTGGATAGAGCCAGATACTGTATTTGTCTAAGGTCTGTGCAACCGATTCCTTATTGGCGACCTCCAAACGTTTCAGCCAAACATTGAAGATCACAACCAGTGCCGTCACCACAAAGGTGCTGACTAAAACCACATCAAGAAACGTCAGGTAACCGAGCTTTGGCAGATCACCTGATATCGTAAAATTGAAGGCGATGAACAACAGAAGATTGGCGCTGGCCACATCCACCCGTTTGCTATAGTCTTTGAGGAAAAAGGTGAACCACGAGACGATGATGATAACCAAAATCGGGGTGAATATGCGGACGATGTAGAAAATAAGGTGGCGATTGGCCTCAAATCCGAATGAGAAGCGAGCGTTTCCTGTGACATGCTCAGCGACAGTCCAGGTATCCAGGATGACCCATTCTTCCTCGCCGAGTTGATCGCCCAGACCGGTATATTCAGGATTTTCGGAGAATTGATAGAAGGACTGTGGAAATACGGATTCTACACGAATGAAGAATTTCTGTTTATCGAATGGGAATAGTGTGAAATCGAAATCGGGCGCCTGTAGTGTGGCGGAAAATCGTTCGAAATAGATCGTAGTTCCATCTGGGCGGATGACGACGACTTGGCTCTGTGTATCTCGCCGGCCCTGTTGATTGAATAAAATGAACTCGGGCCAGGTGAGACCGTTATTGCTTATGAATGAGGTAAAGGCACTGCCGGTCAATGTCTTGAACTCGCAATCACACTCGTCCGGGCTGAACGCATACCTGGGATCCGTCCAGTCCATCCGTAAACTCGCGGCCACACCAAAGTTTTCGGACTTCTGATCCACCCCAGTGATCTGATCCATCTGTATGCCCACTTTCACATCAATCGGAGCCTTGAGCAAGGCCAGACTATTGACCAATGCCGTGCCTGTCAAGACTTCAGGCGCGTTCACACCAACTTGGAGACGATAATCCCCTGACGTCAACTCATCAATACCGGCGGTACCGCGATTAATACGGATAACGTAATTACGGGCATCTTCTGCGAAGGTGTATTGCAAGATAGCCTGCTGTGCTGAACCTTCGAAATTGCCGCTGGCGAGGGTCTTCCCTCCGAAATCAACCAATTGCAGGATCGGGGCCAGATCACCTGAGGTGGTTTCAATAAAAGCGTAAACTGTATCACCCGCCTTCAAATCATTGAGCCCGTGAAAAGAGGACCTCGTATCCTCTAATATGCCCCCAACTTCCTGGATGCTGGGTGCTGTGAGAGTGCTATCACGTTGCACCTCGACAATAGTATCGCCGGTGGGCCCCGCCGTCCCAGTAAGAACCTGCGGGGCGTCTATGCCCACTGTGAGCCTGAAGTCACCCGAAGATGCGTTAAAAGGGGAACTGATCAGGAGTAATTGGTGATCCCCCTTGCCGGATATAATATATTCAAATGCCGCTGCGTATCCCTCACCGTCGTCATCATCCCAGGCTAGAAAAAATTCGTCGGCAACTTGTGGCACAACTTCCAGGGGATCCTCTCCTAATACAATCGACTGTAATACCTGTTGGTTAAAGGTCTCTTCGAGGGCGGCGCGATCTAGCGCTACGTCAGCCAACGCTATGAATGGATCAAGGTTACCTGACGTGGTCTCGACATAGACATATAACTTTTGACCTGGTTCGAGATCGGGTACTGTGATCCAGACCGGGTTCCCGGGCTGCACGCGGCCATCGATGGTCTCGATCTGTCCTTCCGCTTGCGCAAAGACAGGTGCAGCCAAACCCAACAGGAGGGTGACAACAACCATGATCGAGAGTAGTTTTTCTATAGTTGTTCCCCAACGGCGATAGGTTGTTGTATGCATAGTTAATTACCGGCGGCGTGGCCTGAACAGCGTGAGATAGGGGAGGGATATTAACAGCATTGTATTCGATAAGTCGGCGATGATAGGAATGAGATTTTTTCATACCCGAAACTTTTTCGTACTGGTCGGCGTAAGTTCCCAGCCGTATCGAATCTTCGTTCCTAAAATCCGTCACTCGATAGGGATTTCATCCTCTTGCCAATAAGGAATCAGTACCTGCTTGATCAGGACGAGTCCAATAAACATGAAGATGATAGCAACCGCAACGAGTGCGCCCCGCCGTCGTTCTTGAACTTCTTCGTCTGGGGCAACCAAGTCTTCAATGGTATGGCCGAAGCCCTTGAGATTGACTTCATTTGCATTCTGCTCTGTCATTTTACACTCTTCCAGAACGATCTGAACTTATGGCGACAAAAAAAATCGGGGCTACCTGCTAGCTATGCCGGCAGAGACCATGATAAATCCAACAAACATGCCGGCTTTATCGATTCTTCTGTCTGCTAGCTGCAAATAGCCCCAAAAAGGAATCTGCACCTATTACTCAGGCCATGTCAAACAGCGACATGGCCTTCATACTACGAATTTAGGCTTCTTCTTCCTCGTGAGGGCCAAAAGCAGCCTTGAGTTTAGCATCATCCTCTTCAGAGAGGGATGTGCGCAGGATAGTAGCATCGAATTTGCTGAGGGCATCCAGGACCTTGTCCTCGGTGGCTTTGACCACGAGCAGGAACAGGGCTGATCCACCAGGCTGAATGGTATCACCTACTTCTTTGATGAACTTGTCATCGATGCCGATGTCGGTAAACTTACCGCCAATAGCACCGCCGATAGCGCCGGCAGCCAGACCCAACCAGGGGGCAAAGAAGAGAAGACCGATCAGCAGGCCCCAAAAAGCGCCGCCTAATGCTCCGGCGCCAACCAGACTATTCGCCTGTTTGACCTTGGGTTTGCCATCATCTTTGCGGGTGACGATCGCTGCGTCTTCGAGGGTGATTAGTTGTTGTTTCTGCAGGCTCTTTACTTCGTCCGCCATTTCTTGAGCACCACCTAGGGTGTCAAAGGCGAATACAAACAGGTCACTCATTGTAACTCCTTATGTTTCGTTAGTCGCTTGGACCTGTTTTTTTTGGTACAGCGCAGTTGGCGTGCGTTAGGTGCAGGCGATACGCATTGACTGCGCTTGCTTATTAGTATCTCAGATGCCGGATTTCCTGGCAAGTTACAGGTACGCTACACAGAAAAACCAGCGTCAACGAATCGCCTTGAAATAGTTGGTCAAACCATTGGTCGAGGCGTCGTGTGATGTAATAGGCTCATTACCCTTCAGTTCTGGTAAAATCGCCTTGGCCAATTGCTTGCCCAGTTCAACCCCCATCTGATCGAAGGAGTTGATGTTCCAGATTACGCCTTGCGTGAAGATCTTGTGTTCATATAGGGCGATGAGGGAACCTAGTGTTTCGGGGGTCAGCCGTTTGAAGAGGAAAGAGTTGGACGGGCGGTTGCCTTCGAAGGTCTTGGCCGGTGCCAAGGTCTCCAGGTCTTGCCCGCTAGCGCCTTGCGCCACCAACTCCGACCGGGCTTCCTCTGCGGTCTTGCCCTTCATCAGCGCTTCAGTCTGAGCGAGGAAGTTGGAAATGAGGATGGTGTGATGTTCGCCGTTGGGGTTCTGTGATTGGGCCGGGGCCAGGAAATCGCACGGGATCAGTTTGGTGCCCTGGTGAATCAGTTGATAAAAGGCGTGCTGGCCATTGGTGCCCGGTTCGCCCCAGATAATGGGCCCAGTGCTGTAATCCACGTGCTGGCCCTGTTTGTCCACGCTCTTACCGTTGCTTTCCATATCACCCTGCTGGAAATAGGCGGCGAATCGGCCCAAATACTCGTCGTAAGGGAGGATGGCGTTGCTCTCTGCGCCAAAGAAATTGTTGTACCAGATGCCCAAGAGTCCCATGATCACGGGGATATTCTCGGCGAAAGGTGTTGTGCGGAAATGTTCATCCACACTGTGTGCCCCTGCCAGAAATTCTTCGAAGCGATCCATGCCGACTGCAAGGACAATGGAGAGGCCAATCGCCGACCACAGAGAATAGCGCCCTCCCACCCAGTTCCAAAACTCGAACATATTGGCGGTGTCGATACCAAAAGCCTTCACTTGCTCGGCATTGGTGGACAAGGCCACAAAGTGTTTGGCGACCGCGCCCTCATCTCCAGCGCTGGCGAGAAACCAGCCACGAGCTGTATGGGCGTTGGACATCGTTTCCTGCGTGGTGAAGGTCTTGGAAGCGATCAGAAAGAGGGTGGTTTCCGGATCGACCTTTTTGAGTGTTTCAGTGATATCGGTGCCATCCACATTGGAGACGAAGTGAAATCGCATGTCCGGATGCACGTAGGGTGTCAGAGCTAAAGTCACCATTTTCGGGCCCAGATCCGAGCCGCCAATGCCGATATTGACCACATCGGTAATGCGCTTGCCCGTATGTCCCTTCCATGCCCCCGACCTTACCGCTTCGCTAAAGCGTTTCATTTGCTCAAGCACCCGATTGACCTCCGGCATCACATCTTCACCTTCGACAAGAATCGGCCTGTTGCTACGATTACGCAGGGCGATGTGCAGAACGGCCCGATCTTCGGTATTGTTGATCTTCTCACCCGAGAACATCGACTGAATGGCATCACCCAGCCCTCGCTGTTCGGCCAGATCGGTCAAAAGAATCATGGTTTGTTCGTTTATACGATTCTTCGAATAGTCAAAGAGGATATCATCCATAAAAAGCGAAAACCGCTCGAAGCGCGCGGTATCTTTGGCGAAAAGTTCGCGCATGTGCTGCTTCTGTATCTCACGTTGGTGGTTTTGCAACGATTGCCAGGATGAAGAATCTGTTAGTTTAGACATGATGCTGTTGAGTAGTCCTCATTTTTTTCGTGGTATGTGTGATATAATATGATCATGAATCGCAATTCTGAGTTACCGTCTCATGACGTCTCATGACACATTCGAAATATCTGACGATGCACTAGCGTCATACTGTCGACGTCATCACGTACGCAAATTATCTCTGTTTGGCTCCGTGCTACGAGATGATTTCGGAACAAATAGCGACGTTGATGTTTTGGTAGATTTCGAATCTGACGTACTTATCGGGTTTTTAGCATGGGCAAAAATGCAACGTGAATTCTCGCAACTCTTCAACCGCCCAGTCGATTTGGTGCCCGAGTCGGG
>PIVW01000871.1 GCA_003353825.1 Chloroflexota bacterium | reverse complement strand
CTCCACCATCTCGGGAAACTCTACTACAGGGGATTTTGCTGTTGGTGGCGGCGTGTATGCTAAGACTTTAGCAGGCATAATGACCATTAATAACTCCACCATCTCTGGAAACTCTACAGCAGGATATTACGCTTATGGCGGCGGCGTGTTCGCTGGGACTACCTCAGGGATAACGACAATTGAAAACTCCACCATCTCAGGCAATACCACTGCGGGCATTAATGCTCATGGGGGGGGCGTTTGGACTGGGACTAAATCAGGCATTATCAATATCAGCTCCACCATTATCGGCAATAACAGTGTTTCAAGCACTTCCAGTGGCAACGACCTGTTTCATTCCGCAGGTACTCTCAACGTCGACTATTCCTTAATCGAAACACCAGATGGGCATACCATTACACATAGTGGAACCAACATCGTCGGTTTTGATCCCATGCTGGACGTCCTTGCCGACAACGGCGGCCCCACCATGACCCATGCGTTGATGGCCGGGAGCCTGGCGCTCAACACTGGTACGCTCAACAGCTTTGCCACCGATCAGCGGGGTACTGGATTTACACGAGATGACGGTTCCGGTGTGGATATCGGTGCCTTTGAAGATCAGACTCCCGACCTGACCCTGACGGTTGATTCCCTGGTTGATGAAGAAGACAATGATACCAGCAGCGGTGATTTTTCTCTTCGTGAGGCGATTGCCATGGCTAATGCTCGGGACGGCGCTGACATCATCAACTTCGCTGCTCAACTCAACGATGCTGTAGACGGAAGCCCCAAGGACCCAAGCCCGAAGAACTGGGTGGATTCTGGAGCCATCAATCTGAGCTCAGGAGAACTCGCGATCACCGATTCTCTGACCATCGATGGGGATAAAAGAATCACCATCGACGGCCAGGATACAAGCCGGATTTTCAATATCAATGATGGTGATGACAACAATAACCTCGATGTCACCCTCACCGGTTTGACCATGCAGAACGGGAACGCTGGAGCGGGCAAAGGTGGTGGTGTTTATAGCCGTGAAAATCTGACCATCGATAACTCCACCATCTCAGGGAACTCTACTGAAGGAGAAGGTGCACGCGGCGGCGGTGTGTATGCGTATACTTCTTCAGGCGCAATAACTATCGATAACTCCACCATCTCAGGAAACTCTACTACAGGGGTTGTTGCAGCTGGTGGCGGCGTGCATGCTTGGAGTTCGGCAGGCTCAATTACTATCGAAAACTCCACCATCTCAGAAAACTCGACAACTGGAAGGGGTGCCGGTGGTGGCGGCGTGTATGCTGGGACTAACGATGGCAAAATATTCATCGAAAACTCCACCATCTCAGGAAACTCTACAGCAGGAGATGGTGCTGACGGTGGCGGCGTTTGGACATGGACTAGCTCAGGCTCAACCACTATCAGCTCCACCATTATCGGCAATAACAGTGTTGCAAACACTTCCAGAGGCAACGACCTGTTTGGTTCCCTAAGTACTCTTAACGTCAGCTATTCCTTAATCGAAACCACCGGCGGACACACTATAACAAATAGTGGGACCAACATTGTCGGCTTTGATCCCATGCTGGACGTTCTTGCCGTCAACGGCGGCCCAACCATGACCCATGCGCTACTTGCTGGCAGTGCCGCCATTGGGACAGGCTATGCCCCAAATACATTGACCACCGATCAACGAGGACTTAACTATTCACGGGATGTGAACGGTGTCGATATTGGCGCAATTGAGTATCGCACCCTTGTTGTCGATTCGCTCGTGGATGAATTGGATACCG
>PIVW01000303.1 GCA_003353825.1 Chloroflexota bacterium | reverse complement strand
GAGAGAAAGTGTCAAAAACTGATCGTTTTCAAGGCATTCATCCCTATTTTTGTTCGATATTTGCCCTGTTGTGGGGTGAATTTGGTCACGAGTCTGCCACAAAGAGCTTTCTTCAATTTAGGCGAAGGTATTGTATATTCAACCAGGATTCACATATTCGTCTAATCTCCCCGACTACTATGAGGATACCACGTTCATGGATGAAGACACTTCCTTTACGGTGGGATCCGAGAGCGCGGAAGAGATACTACCGTGGCAAACTTACTGGACAGCAATAGAGCTTATTGTGAATAACCCTGTATACCCCGACTATCCAGAGAATGTAGAGAATATCGTTGGTGACATTCAACCTCAGCTTAGTTCATGGGCAGGGAACTACAATGCCAATCCGCCCGATGGCCCCTCAGAGTAGAAAGAGATTAATTTTTGCAATTGGTACGGAGGAGGAACAGATCCGACAATGTGTCTTTTTTCCGACCAAATTTACACTATTGGATGGCCGCCCCAAATGTATCACGATTCGAGTAGTGCATATGTCGACTTTCCCTTTGATCACCGCCTTGATAGGAAATACTGGTGGTACAAAGGTTATAACGCCGGCTGGCTACAGTGCCCTCAGGGGAAATTCAAGGGACTCTATATTAACCCTGTGACAGGCAATACGATTTTTGCTCGCTGTGACGGTTCCATTTCATTCGATTGGGGAAGTGACGGACCGAATCATGGGATAAGCGATGACAACTTTAAGGTTCAGTGGTCCGGAGATTTCCATTTTCCCGTATCTGGATGGTATGATTTTACGGCATCAGCGGATGATGGTGTTAGGGTTTGGCTTGATGGTTGGGACTGGTATAATGATCTAATCATCGATGGATGGCAGGGTCCGGGCACCTTCAGTACCACCGAATATATTGGCGCCGGCACTCACCGTATCAACGTGATGCATCATGAAATCGCAGGGCTTGCCAGTGTCGATCTAACTTGGAACCTTGTGGCCCAACAATAAGATAAATACTGATATTGACTGTCGACCTTAAACATGACCGGGGCTACGCAGTAGAAAGGTAATCGCGCAAAAATGATCAGAGTTTACAGAAAAAGTGCTACAGTATTTGGGCATCTCGTAGCAACTGCGTAGCTCCTACAAAAGGTATTATGATGATCAAGAGAATAGTAAAATACATCGGTTTCGCATTTCTCGTTTATGTGCTTGTATGGAGTACTGTCATAATCTCGAGACCCGTTCAGCTTCCCGAGAGGACATTAAGTCTTGGATATCCTGTTTCATTTGTGACGATTTATCTGCGACACCCGTCAGCGGGTGGCACACCGGATCATATCTTAGAGGGAAGGGTATATAATATTACTTCTTCGTGGTGGCCAAGCGAAGTGTCAAGGACACGATTCATCTTGTCGTATGTCATTGTTTTCTTTGGAATTCTTGCATTGTGGAGGGTTTTTAGCAAAAGGATCGAAGAATTAATTTTTAGCGAGGATTTCTCTCCCGGGCACTTTTTGGACGGTGATTACAATGGTAACACATGAAAATGGTGCAGAGGCGCTAAATCAAACCACAGATTACTCTGATTACACCGATTATTTGCTTTCAGTCGGTGTAACTGTGAAGTCTGCTAATAAAATGAGGTGGCCTTAAAAGTCACTTTGAGCGAGTGTCAGTGATTATGAAGAAAGGCAGTAGCGCAAAAGTTATTATGAGGCGCTATACAGGGCGAAAATCATCGGATTACGCCCTCATTTCAAGGACAAAACCGGTCCATCAGAGAGAGTACCCTCTCATCTATCCGGTTGCCGTAGTAGATTTTGCGATATTGACATATGTCACTTGCCAACTGCCACTTTACACACACATCGACAACTTCTTATCGATATCGACGCTGTAAGCGCGCATTGCCCCTGTGTAGCAACATCAATGTTGCGTTATGGCGCAGAAACACCTTCATTCCATGCGATAATCGAAAATCACTTTGATCGAGCCGGTCGACTTGTCTTGGGCGGTGGCAATGGCTCGCCGCCACTGTTCGAGCGGAAAGCGATGTGTGATCAGGCCGTCGATCGACAGTTTGCCGGTCTTGATTAGTTCGATAGTCAAATCGTAGGTGCTGATCTGCGCACCTTGCCAGCTCTCCATACCATGTGAGTTCAAACCGATGAGATCGACCTCCTGGTGCCATATCGGGCTGAGATCAAGGGATAAGGGTCGGGTTTTTATACCTGCCATCACCACGGTCCCACCTGCTCTAGCCCAGCGCAAGCTATCTTGAAGGGTCTGTGCAGAGCCCACACAATCATAGACGATATCGAATCCACCCAGAGCCATCCTAACACCAAACATACCATCGTATGTCTTGGCGCCTGTAATCCGTGCAGTGGCGTCATAGCCGTTCTCGTCGATGATGACCTCATCCACATCAAGCTGTCGGGCCATCACAATCTGCTGGGGATAACGTGCCATGGCTGAGATATGACAAGCGGGTGACAGCGCCCGCATCACCATGATCATATCCAAGCCTACCATGCCGCTGCCAACGACAAGCACTTTTTCACCCGCCTGCGGCAATCGTCTGAGCGCTGTACGGACGCCAACGGCGAGTGGCTCCACCATGGCCGCTTCCTCATCACTTAAGCTGTCGGGCACCTTGAACACCTCAAGTTCATGAGCAATGTAGCCATCGCCCCAACCTCCACCAACACCAATCGGCCTTTGACCGAGCGAGGTATTTTCACACGTAGAATAGTTGCCCATTGCGCAGGATTGGCACCGTGGCTCGATTTCCTGGCTGAAGCAAGTGGCGCCTTGCAACCGCAACTTTTGCATAATGACACGATCACCTACTCTCAGGGTGGAAACATCTGACCCTGTTTCTAGTACGCGGCTAACGACTTCATGGCCAAGATAGAAACGCTCAAGTCCTGGGAGAGCGGCCAGACCAATACGAGGATCGGCATCTACATTGAATAACATGAGGTCAGAGGCACAGATGCCACAGATCAAATTCTCTAAGCGCACCCAACGAGCCCCTGGTAAAACCGGTTGCGGGATATCGACATAGTGTACCGGCGATAGGGCACTGTACACAACGTTGTACCAAATCGGCTTTAAGGCCTTGACCACCACACTGCGCGGGATGTCTTTGTCAACATAGATCGTTCGCATGCAGGTTCCTTTTAGCCAAGTCTGCGAGCATCAGAAATAGAAGGTGATTTGCCGCCCCGACGTACATTGATGATCTCGGCCATGATGCTGACAGCGATCTCGGCCGGTGTGCGTCCTCCAATCGGCAATCCAATAGGCGAATAGACCCTATTGAGCTTTTCTCTCGGAATCCCCCCTTCCCTATCCAATAAATCGAAAACCGCATTGACACGACGACGAGAACCGATCATGCCAATGTACGCCAAGGGCCGATCGATGATCTCTAGTAGGCAGGTGACATCCAAACTGTGCCCGCGCGTGACGAGAACGACGAAGCTGTCCTCGTCCATTGTTGTATCCCGCACTGTCTTTTGTATATCCTCTGCGATGACCTTGTCAGCTTTAGGAAAACGTTCTCGGTTGGCAAATTGGTGACGATCATCGATCACCGTCACCGTGAAGTCACAAAGGCTGGCGACTTCGGCCAATGGTACGGCAATATGCCCGGCGCCGACAATAAAAAGATGAGGAGGTCGGGACTGCACTTCGACAAATAATTCCAGCCCCTGTTCGGGATATTTCAGTGTGCGATGTTGGCGCCCACGCAACACTTGTTCAGCATCTGTCAGAACAGCAAGCTCCAACTCACCCAAACCCAGGCTGCCAAGCGCCGGGCGATCCAACCACACCACGGCTTTGGCGCCAACTCTGTCGGGCGCCGAGCATCTGATTACCGTCACCAGTGCTACAGATTCACGTGCTTCAATCGACCGGTAAAGACTATCAAGTATTGTTTTCGTCATTCGGGCTGCCATCGCTCGACAAAAACATTCATCACGCCACCGCACACACCGAGCGCCTGCATGCTGATATCCTCGGTGAGGTCAACGTACTCATTGATAGGCTCGCCATTCTGCAACACATCAATCGCATCGCGCAACACATCCGCCTCACCGCAGCCGCCACCAATGGTGCCGACATGATGACCCAAAGGATGAATGATCATCTTAGCCCCAACCTCTCGGGGTACCGATCCCTTCACCTCCGTGATAGTCGCTACAGCAACTGTTTCACCGTCGTCCAGGAACTGCTTCAATGCTTTGTAGATCGAATCCATAATGATGGCATTATACCGAATCAGGCGAAAGTAACAAATTGCTTGAAACCAATGTTGGATTTTGCCTTAAGATACACATGATCGTACACTAGTTGTAGTTTTGAGAAAAATCCCACCGTTGTGCTGTTCCCCGGCTCATCTGATGAACGACACCATTACCCGTGTTCCCGGCCTGCGGGTAGGCCATTATTCCGATCTCGATGCGCACACAGGATGTACTGTTGTCCTTACGCCCACAGGCGCGACTGCCGGCGTGGACGTCAGAGGCGCGGCGCCCGGCACGCGCGAAACAGACTTGTTACGTCCCGAAAACCTGATAGAGAAGGTACATGCTGTTGTGCTGAGTGGGGGTTCTGCCTTCGGTTTAGAATCTGCCACAGGTGTAGTCCAATGGCTACACGAAAGAGATTATGGTTTTGATGCCGGCATCGCGCGGGTGCCTATCGTTCCTGCCGCGGTCCTGTTCGACCTTGATGTGGGACGGTCGGATGTGTGGCCAAATGATATCGCCGGTTATCAGGCCTGTGAAGTTGCTTCCGACGCCCCCGTGGAACAAGGACAGGTTGGCGCCGGCAGCGGTGCGACCGTCGCCAAATTGAGGGGTTCTGAGAATGCCCGTCCAGGGGGGATCGGCAGTGCTGTGATCGAGCTGCCAAGCGGCGGCATCGTTGGGGCGCTGGTTGCTGTCAATGCCCTGGGCGAGATCATCGACCCTGCGACGGGGAAAACAGTCGTTAGCGCTGGAGAGGGCGACCACGTCGGCGACCACGTCGGCGACAGCGCCACGGGCTTGCCTTTCGCAGGAATGAATACGACGCTTGCTGTCGTAGCCACTGATTTAACCCTCAATAAGAGCCAGTGTCTACGGGTCGCGCAAATGGCACACGATGGCTTTGCCAGAGCCATTTTTCCCAGCCACACGATGTATGATGGTGATATCATCTTCGCTTTGAGCACCGGGGAAGATACGCCTGGGGACCCCAATCTGGTTGGCATGCTCGCCGCTGAAACCGTTATCCGAGCCATTCTCAATGCGGTTACATAGAGCCTTACGATTTCACACTCTATCTATGTGAATATGAGCCTACCGAAATCAGGTCGAACCATGCAACAAAGGTATCTTCTCAATATTCCGGGGCACTCGCCGAATGAATTCGGGCTCTGGAGGCGGGGTTCTATGAACCTACGCCGAACGTCCACCTTCGTGGACGGGTTAGTTCCCCCAAGTTATTGAGAAGATACCAACAAAGGTCGAGATAACAGCGAAAACAGTCGGATCGAACGTGTATTTCCAGATCAAATCCTGATATTTCCTCTGCCGCTTTTCGCACTCTGTGCGGTGAAAGGGCTTTTTCACAGGAACCAAACATGTCCTCAATAATCGATCCAAACGAAGTACGGTTTTTTAGCGGAAGATCACACCCTCTGCTGGCCAAGAGCATTGCCGACCATGTTGGCGTCAAATTGGACGAAACGTATTTCTCACGTTTTGCCAATGATTGCCTGGGCATCCAACTTGGCGCCAGCGTACGGGGCCGTATCGTCTACCTTGTGCAATCCCTGACACCTCCTGTCAATGAACGACTGGTCGAGCTGTTGATGATGCTCGACATCGCCCGAGGAGCAGCGGCCGCCGAAATCCACGCTATCATCCCTTACTACGCCTACGCCCGCTCCGATAAAAAGGATTCGCCGAGGATTTCGATCTCTGCACGCCTAGTGGCTGATCTGCTGGCCGCGGCCGGCGCCACCCATATTATGACCATGCAATTGCATTCGCCACAGGTACACGGTTTCTTCTCAGTGCCTGCCGATCCCCTCACCGCCCGGGGCCTGTTTGTAGAACATCTGCGCAAACGAAATCTGAACCGCAAAAAAACAATCGTGGTCGCGCCTGATGCAGGAAGCGCCAAATCGTCGGCCAGGTTTGCCGGCTTGCTAGATTTACCGGTGGCAGTTGCCAATAAAAAGCGTTATTCCGACACGGAGGTGCGAATCAGTAAGGCGATCAGAAAGCAGGTCAAGGGCTACGACTACGCTATCATTTATGATGATGAAATTGCCACAGGAACATCAGTACTTGAGTTATCACGGATTCTGGTCAAGAGCACCATCACGCAGATCTGCGTCGTCGCCACACATGGTCTGTTCAATGGGGATGCCATTCAGTGCTTCAATGCCATGCCCGAGATCGTCGAAATATTGACAACCGATACCGTACCTCAACCCTCTTCCGAACAACTCCCAAACCTATGCGTTCTATCCGTCGCCGATATCTTTGGCGAGGCCATCCGTAGGAATTATGAACATGAGTCGATTGGCAGTCTGTTTAGTTTTTGGGATGAGGAGGGGTAGGTCGGAAGTCAAAGCGGCGTGTTAAACGATGCCTCAGAAGAAGAGTGGAGGATATTAAATCTGAGATCAGTCGGCGTGTAGGTTTGACGTTTTCGGAGCACTCGCTTTCTCGACCAGCACAGATCGGAGAAGAAGAATCAAAGTATTCTACACAGAAAGGAGAACCCAAAATGAAATGGTCACTGATTTTCATGTTGATATTGGGGACGCTGGTTTTTGCAGCCTGTGTCCCAGCCCTCGCTCCGACACCCACAGCAATGGATATGCCCAACCCCGCATCCGTACACTGTGAGGACGAAGGCGGCAGCTTAGAGATTCGCGACGAGGCCGGGGGCCAGGTGGGTTATTGTCTCTTCCCCGACGGCTCCGAGTGCGAAGAGTGGGCTTTTTTCCGTGAGGAATGCGCGCCCGGTGGTCAGGACAATATTGGCATGCCCAACCCCGCATCCGTGCACTGTGAGGACGAAGGCGGTAGCTTGGAGATTCGCGACGAGACCGGGGGCCAGGTGGGTTATTGTCTCTTCCCCGACGGCTCCGAGTGCGAAGAGTGGGCTTTTTTCCGTGAGGAATGCGCGCCCGGTGGTCAGGACAATA
>PIVW01000870.1 GCA_003353825.1 Chloroflexota bacterium | reverse complement strand
GCGCCGATGCTCACATTGACATCGAAGATGTAACGCTGGTGATGCCAGGCCGATGGGGGGCCCCAAGCCCGCGTTACAGCGCTTCCTGTGAAACGGGTATTGAAAGTGGTGGGGGTATGGATTCCCGGCAGGCTGGTCTCGTTGGGGTAACAAATACCGTCGTTACAAAGGCCGGAGCGGTGTTGAGCATACCCATTGGCCTCGCGCGCAATATCGTTCCAAGCACCGGTATCCGTGTACGTCGTTCCCAAGGGATATGAGGTGGGTATCGTACTCCCCGCACTCCATTTGGCCTCGGTCCTGTTGATCGTTTGGATACCCAAGATCTCGGCCGCTTGTGCCTCGGTGATTACCAACCCAAAACTGCAAATCAGTGCAGTCAGGAGATACGTAAGCGTACTCTTGAGTGTTCTCGACGAAAGTTTCTTACATCCCTGAATGCAATCCACCATTTTGTATTCTCCAATCTTGTGCGCCGCCCGTATATAGACGCACTCTCCAACCACTACTACCTAATAGAACTACCCTTTAGATCTCCAGTGAATGCGGCCTCCGCTCAGTGGTTTTACCAGCCGAAACGTTGCCCCGATCCCAGAGATTCAAATCCCTGTTTGCGCGCTGTTGGCTGCCTAAGCAGTAAATACAGCGCTACCGGGGGGTTTTATAGCAAGTCCTGTGCCAATCTATACGGATTATTTTACCTGCCATTTCAGGCAGTTAGCGCTTTGTTTCGATTTCAATCACCCATTATTGGGAAATTTTTTACCCTGTTTTCACCATTCGGAGTGAGCAGGCGATCACTTACGCAAAAAATTGCACAGACGAGACCCCCAACCTGAAAACAGGCAAATTCAACAAAAAGAGGGCGGTAACCCCTTTCGGGATTACCGCCCTCTTTCTTCTTTCTATCTATTCAAGCCCGGTGCTACGGAGCTCCTGGAGGCACGGTGGCATCATCCCCGCACATCCATCGTGTCCCAGGTGCGAAGTCACCAGGCGGGCGGCCCAAATACTTGAACCAGACTGCGGTCACATCGTCGAGATCGCAGATGCCGTTATCGCTGACATCACAACGCGCCCAGTTCATATCGGGTAGCGTCGCTCCCCAGATCCCCAGGTAGGCAAACCAGATCTGGGTGACGTCGTCGTTATTGATCTTTCCGTCCTGAGTGACATCGCCACACTGACAAGCGTCGCCAATGCCATCGCCGTCGGTATCGGTGTTGTCCTCGTTGTAGAGGCCGGGACACAGATCCTCGCCACCATCACAGAAGTCATCGCCATCGACATCTTCGCCCTGGGCACAGGTTTGCACACAATCTGCAATCCCATTGCCATCGAGGTCATCGAGATTGAGATCATCTTCACCTGAGCACACATCCAGATCATCACAGACGCTGTCTTGATCCGTGTCGCCACCGCGGGTCAACCCTTCCCGTCCGGAGATGGTTTCGAAACCAAAGTCATGAGGTGCGGGGAACACGCCACCAAAGTTGATGATTCCGTTACCTGCAGGATAGGGGTTTGACGCAGCCCAGTGAGCTGGACCCGCACGGTTGTTAGGTACGACCACCTGAAACGCATACAGATCCCCGGGTACAACATCGACGTCTGCTGGGAAGTCGAACCTCACCATGCCGTCGGTAAAGACACCATCGAAGGGCGCCACGCCAACACTGGTCGCGATCACCGGGCCCGTTAAGGTGGAAGGAATAGTGCATTCACGCAACAGGATCACTATCGGGTCGTTTACCCCTGCTTTCCCTGTATCATGCATACAGAA
>PIVW01000302.1 GCA_003353825.1 Chloroflexota bacterium | reverse complement strand
TGGCAGACTCGTGACCAAATTCACCCCACAACAGGGCAAATATCGAACAAAAATAGGGATGAATGCCTTGAAAACGATCAGTTTTTGACACTTTCTCTCCACCAAATTGTCTGTTTTGGCACCGTAACGAAATTGGCGAAGGTATTATTATAGAAACCCTTTAGTTGATGCCAATAATTAGCCTGAAACCCAGGTGTTTTCTGAACGACTTGCTGAAAAACGTCTTAAAAAGTGAACTCCCAGTTTAAGTGCGGTGCCACCGAGAGAAATTGTTGGTACGCGAAATCTGACAAAGAATAAACCAAGTATAAATGTAGGCAAGCAATATGGATATTTCGGCTGAACATCCTCCACTAACTTCATTGGATTCATGGATAGATGTTGAAGAAACCTGTAATGCGACCTCGCCACCTTATTGCCACCTTCTCATTCGGCAAAAAGAAGATATCGACTCAGAGGTACGGGACGAGCTATTCGCGTACATCGACCACGCCCATGAGGGTGCACGGCACGCATTGCGAGCACCCCTTGAAGACTCGCTGCATCCATTGCAGCATAACACGGACGTCGATCCAGCCTTCGGATATCCTCATAAACTTGGTGATACGGCTCTTAAAGGATTCTTCGGGGAAATCGTCGCAGGAATCGTGGCGGAGCATTATGCGGGGGATGGAGAATACGACTGGGAGGTGCCGGCCTACCTGTTCCGCACACATGTCGTGGCCTTCCAGCAACTCGAAGTAATGAAGCAGACCGATGACTGGGAGAGACAAATCGTAGGGCGGACGGGCGATGACGGGCTGGCCTTTGTGAGAGACGAAAAAGGCCGCATTGTTGCGTGGCTCGCCTGTGAGGCCAAATGCACCGGGAATCATTCGTCGAAGCTGATTCGGGATAACCATGTTAAGCTCAGCCAAGCTGTGACTCGGCCGGTGGATTTGCTCCGACTGATAGATGCTTTGCAGGACTATCGCGATGATGATTACAGTCGGACCTGGATTGCGGCATTACGTCATTACTGGTGGGATATTTCCCGAAACCCTTCGGTCAGCCGCTCCGATTTCAGCATGTATGTCTGTGGAGCGTGCCCAAAGAGAAACCACACATGGATTTCAACCGATGCACCGCACAGCGGTTACACCGGACGACGTAAGTTGACCTGCGCTGAGCTCCATATGACCGGCACTGATAGAATCATCCGCTCGCTGTACGAGAGAATGGACAGTACCTCATGAGATATATGGCGGAAGATAGTCTGGAGATGATCCAGGACCTCGGAGAACACACAGCCGGAGCAGCTCTCAGTCGAGGTATCGCACGTCTATACAGCCAGCATACCCGACTTCGCGCAGGCACTAGCGGCTTGCCGACATGGACAACCAAGGAACTTGTTACACGTCTGAATGAGGGTGAAAAGCTTCTTGTTGCCGGGATGGCCATTGCGGACAATTCGGAGTATCGGCGTTATCTGCGGCGGGCTGGTGAGATATTCGAGTGGGCTGCGGCGAGTTCACCCACTGAGATGTCGGTTCCAGTTGTTCTTCTGGCTGCTTCCGCCTATCAACTCGCTGGATATCCAGCGAGGGCAGCCGGGGTAATATCCGAACACCCTCTTTCAGATACAACATCGAAGGTGCTCATAACTCTTCTTAGCGCAGATTTCCCAGAAGCCCAACACCTCTTGCTCGAAACTTGGCGAATGGATGTTAGCGAGGGTGAATCGGAGAATCGGATCGACATCGCTTTACTCGATCAACTTCTACACGCGCTCGGTGTGTTGACGGCTTGGCTCCGTTGGGGAGAAGATGCGCGTATCGAGACGGCGCTGAAATCCCTCGAGAAGGTATCACATGCCTTGCGCTATGACAGTGACCGGTTTTCCTGGTTGCTGGCGATGCTGTTTGCTGCAATCGGGCGTAGTTATCAGGATAATGCCCTTTGGACAGTCCTTTCCCCACTCATGACAACGGTGACAGAGGATGGTCAGCGAACATTGCACCGTTTTGCGCGAGTGGCTTTCCTCGAAAAGAAAATGCTCGCATGGCCATCCCAGCAGGCAGGCATTTCCGGCATCATTTCGGATGGTTCTTTTGCATTGTGTACGCCCACCGGCTCAGGAAAAACCCGTGTGGCTGAACTGGTCATCCTCCGGCATCTATTCGGCCAAGCAAACAACAAGATCGGCGGCGGCGATTCGTTTGTTCTCTATCTCGCTCCATCGAGAGCCCTATCTGCTGAAGTCGAGGCAAGTCTGTCCAGATCCCTCCGCAGCATACGGGAAACCAGTGTTATCGTCACTTCACTCTATGGCGGTAACGATTTCGGTCCATCCGATCTAACGAGTATCGATGAACAGCCGACGGTCTTGATCTCAACGCATGAAAAGGCGGATGCACTTCTCCGATTCATAGGGCCGACTCTTCTGGAACAGATATCTTGCGTGATTATTGATGAGGCCCATACGGTTGCATTTACTGGCGACTATGAAGCACTTGCTGAAGCGCAAAGCCGCTCATTGCGACTCGAAGGGCTTATCAGTCGACTAAAAACCCTATGTTCTTCAGACGCCACGTTCGTCGCACTATCTGCCGTCGCAGCCGAGTTTCGGGATGTCTTATCAGCATGGATAACCGGCGTTGATGGTAGACTTGCCATCGCGCCAGATTATCGGAGTACCCGCCAGCTTTTTGGGCAATTATTGTGTGCCGGAAATGGCGCAACGATGATTCAATACAACGTACTGGATGGGCAGCGTTTGTTGATCAATGATCAAGATAGTGCTCCCTACGTGCCCAAGCCCTTTCCTCCACATCCACCCACACCAAACGCCTTTGGGAACAGCAACAGTATCGAGACGCGAATGCGTGCACATGTTCTGTGGGCAGCAATGCATTTCGCACAACCATCGGATGGGAAAAGGCATTCGGTTCTCATCTCGGTAACGGAGCATCCCGAGTATTATGCAGGAACGTTCCTCAAATTACTCACAGACGACTGGGCGGATGTCAATTGTCCAGATTTCTTCGCTCTACCAGATGACGGACGAAAGCAAGCCCTCCTGTCTCGTTGTCTTGCATCCTGCGCAGACTACTTCGGCCCGATGTCCCGCGAACACCGTCTTTTGGAAATGGGCATTGTTCTACATCACGGCAAGATGCCGCCAGTTATGTCGCGTCTACTTATTGAGCTTATTCAATCGCACGTGATCAATATTGTGATCGCTACATCTACTTTGTCCGAAGGAGTAAACCTCCCGTTCGAGACTGTTCTCATTCCTTCTCTTCTACGTGGGCGACAGCAACCAGTCAACACCAAGGAGATCATCAACGTCGCTGGACGAGCTGGAAGACCGGGGGTATCAACAGAGGGAAGGACGCTTGTGCTACTATCCACCAACTCTCGAGGACGGGCACAAAGAATCTCGCGAAAGGCATATCAAAACGTAGTCCAATGCATGACTGGGGAGGCAACGGAAGGAGCCAATGGACTGCAATCACCACTTCGTGCTCTGATGGCTCACATTGCACAACAGTGGTCTACCTTATCCAGGAGTGACGATCCCGATCAGTTCATAGAATGGCTTGAAACAACCGCCTATTCCCCTGTAGACGGAGAGGAAAACGATCTTCTGACTTCGTTGGACACATTTGATCAGCAGTTGCTTACGGGGATCGAAGAAATTGAGAGTTTGAACCCGACAACAGAGGTGGAAGATTTCCTTCGGTCACTTTGGCGCAATACCCTCGCTCAGTACAATAGCGATACTCTAGGCGAAGAAACGGCGCTGGAGATGTTTACGCGCCGCGGTGTGGCACTAACCGAGACAATTTATCCAGAAAGAGAACGACGCCGAGCTCTTTACTACACGGGGCTGCCACCAAGGGACGGAAGTGTGCTTGTCGAGCGACTTTCAGATATCAAGAGTATTCTACAGGAAGCGGTGGATTACGCCACATGGAGCACAACAGAGCGGATCACTCACTTAGCACGGTTGATTGATACAACCAGCCAAATTGAAGCCTTTGGGGTTCGTGATCTGAATATCGGCAGATCTCGTATTCCTTGGAATGACGTATTGGTATGGTGGATGGCCCCTGCCTCAGCAGAACGCAGTCCTACACCGAATAGCGTTTCGCGCTGGTATAATTTCACATCGAAGCATTTCATTTACGGTTTGAACTGGGCAATAGGCTCGATCATCGGCTCCATTTTGGAACGAGACGGTGGCGAAGGGCAGCTTCTCGAACGTTGGGAACAGTGTACCCTGCCATGGTCGATCATGTGGTATAAGGATATGATTAGCTGGGGAACGCTCGATCCGATTGCTTCATACGCGTTAACGAAGAAAGAAGCCTATACACGTCCAGTCGCCTCCGACATTGCCGCCCAGTACTGGGCGGCTGTTGATGAGATCAGCGATGCGGCCTTAGAGCCTAGACGCGTGGTCGAGTGGATGCGAGGAAGGGAGAAGGCGAGATCAGAGGTGGAGAAAGAGCGGAGCCAACCTCATGGCGAAATTGCCGTAACGTTCACTGAAGATTTTTCCGGGCACATGGGAACTCAATTTCGCGTTCTGCCGGCGGTGAGAGGAGAACAAATTGACTGGTACGATCCTGCTGGCTTCTTGCTCGCGCGCTCGGACGTGCCGGATAATTGGCAAGGTTTAAGAACTGCCGAGACAGATTTCATACTTGATCCGTCATCAGAGACTGTTGCTTGGCAAGATTATATTTAGCGTTTGGTCCCAGGTGCAAAAGAGCAGGATATTTACTCGTAACAACCGCATCAGCTCGGACTGATAATGTAGCGCAGCGGAATTGCCAGCCGGTTATTCGGAGCGTTAGCCCATATGGGTTCTGACGTTCATTCAAGAACAAGTTTCCTGCATTTGACTACTTGAATTTACGCTACTAAGTGGGCTGCCACCTCTGGAGATAGTAGCAGGAGAAGGTCAAGTGGCTCGACGGGGTCAGTTCTGAGGATGGACTTCGGTCCAGGTTCCGGCGCCGTCGATGCTTCTGGACCAGGCTGTATCGAGATGGCTGCGGGCGTAATCGAAGCGATCAACCTCGAAACCGGTGGGATCGATCAGTCGTACGCTGTCACCGCTATTATTGAGAGTGATCCCGGTGTCGCTGCGGAAGAAGAGTGCAAAGCCATGGGCAGGGATGGTTGTGTTCGCCGCTACCGAGAAGGGCGCGCTACCCCCCTCTTCGGCATCGTCCAGTACCCAATCGGCCAGCGCAAGCGGGTGATCATTGGGGTTGTACAGTTCGATATATTCGTCCTCTGTATTAGCCTCGCCGTCGCCGTTGAAATCAATCGTGCGGGGAGCAGGCATGATCTCGTTTAGCGTTATGAAATGCAGGGGGACAGTTGTGGGGATAGGTGTAGGGGAGGGCGTGGGGGTCGCAGTGGATGTGGGTGAGGGCGAAGGGGTGGGTGTGGGCGCTATGTTGGGGCCACCAGGGCTGGGCGCATAAGATTGTGTCCACATCCCAGCACCGTTGATCGTTCTCGACCAGGGGATGTCACCCTGGCTAGTACTGTACTCGAAGCTATCGATTGCAGTGACGCCATCTGCAGCGAACAAGCGCACCTTATCACCAGTGTTGTTCAGAGCGATGTGGGTCTCAGTTCGAAACAGCAGGAGGAACCCACGTGGCTGTATGCTTGTGTTGCCTGGTATCTGATAGGCTCGGCTGCCTCCTTCGGCGTCATCGAGCCACCAGCCTCCCACATCCACAACCTGGTTTTGCGGATTGTATAGCTCGATGTATTCATCCTCCAGATCTGCCACGCCATTGCCGTCGAAATCAAGCGATTGCGGGTTGGGTAACACCTCGTTCAGAGTCACAAAACCGGGGGAGGCAGGTGTCGGCGATAGCGTTGGCATTGGTGTCAGGCTCGCCGTAGGCGAGACCGTTGCCGTTGGCGAGACCGTTGCCGTCGTGGTGGGCGAGACAGCTGGGGTTGGTGTCGCTGTGGGGGTGGCCGGCGGCGGCAGGTTGGGACTGCCTGGGCTGGGCCCATAGGATTCAGTCCAGACGCCAGCGCCGTCGATCGTTCTCGACCAGGGGATGTCGCTCTGAGCAGCGCTGTACTCGAAGCTGTCGATTTCAGTGACGCCATCAGCAGCAAACAAGCGCACTTCGTCACCATTGTTGTTCAGAGCAATGCCGGTCTCGTTACGGAAGAGAAGCAAAAACCCCTTCCCTGGGAGCATCGTACCGGCCGCAACAACATAGGGTTGGCTTCCACCTTCACCATCATCCACCAGCCAACCACTGAGGTCCATGCTGGTGTCACCAGGATTGAACAGCTCGATGTATTCGTCCTCAAAATCGGCAATACCATTGCCATCGAAGTCGATGACGTCAGGGCTGGGCAAGAACTCGTTCAAGGTGATTGCGCCAGTGGCTGGTGGTGTGGGCGTGGGTTCTTGCGTTGCTGGGATGGACATCCAGAAATGATTTGCAGAATAGGCCCCTGTGCCCGGAACATCGAAGCGGATACGGTCTGGGGGCTGGGCAATGCCTTGCTGGGTGCTGACGCCAGACCATTGATACCCTGCCAACGGAGATGGACGCAGGGTGTAATGGCGATACAGGCCTTGAGCAGTATCATAGCTAAGCTGATACCTACCTGTCGACTGGGTGATTGCATTTGCTAACCACACGGCGGGTACTTCGGGATCGTTTGAGCCATAGAGTCCGATATAATGTGCGGAAAGGGTCTTGTCTGTAGCTTGAGGTTGTCCTTGATAAAGCACACCGCCAAGTGTAATCACTGCTGGCAGATTGGGCTGGCCTGGGGTAGGGCCATAGATATCGCTCCAAACGGGTCCTCCATCCACTTGTCGAGACCAGGGCGCGCTTTTGAATGCATCCACAAAGTTGTGACTGTCTCGCAGAGTACCGTCCGCAGCGAATAGGCGCACACTATCACCTGCGTTGTTTAGGCCAAAACTGCGAACGGCTAAGTAATATCCGTTCGCAGCGATGTGGCTATCTGCTGGCAGTTTATAGGGTTGGCTACCACCTTCGCTGTCGTCGATCTGCCAGCCACTGAGGTCGACGTCGAAGGGGTTGCTGTTGAACAATTCGACGTACTCGCTTTCACTGCTGGCCGGAGCAGCTAGATACTCGTTGATGCGGATGCCATCTGGGATCGGGGTGGGCGTGGGTGTGTGGGTTGCAGAAGCTTGCGGTTGCGGTGTAGGCGTGATCGTGGATGTAG
>PIVW01000301.1 GCA_003353825.1 Chloroflexota bacterium | reverse complement strand
TCCAACCACCAGCTACCAGGAGGCCTTTGGTCGCGCCCAGTGAATTCAACTCGAACATAACGCCTGCGCCCTCACCGACATCTCCAACCCCCAACACCAACACCGTGAGCATTAGGATGGTGGGGATGACGATCTCGTTGGCAGGAATGGCAACAATATAAGCCACAAGAATAATGCCGTTGAGTCCGAGAAGTAATCCTATGGGATCGAGAAAACTGATTAAGTATTCGGCGATGGTAACGCCATCAATCGTGACATTGGCAATCAGCCAGATCACGGCGCCTGCTGGGGCAGCGAACACGATCGCCCGCCACAACACAAAGAACGTTCGGTCGATCAAAGAGGTGTAGAGAGTTTGCAGAACTCGGGGGGGGCGATAGGGGGGTAGCTCGAGGCTAAAGGTCGAGACCTGTCCCCGTAGCCAGGTTTTAGAGAGGAAGCCAGATACCAAGAATGTTAGTACAACACCGAGAAAGGCAATAGCCATGACCGCCAACGCCGATATCAAGCCGGCTACATGCGCAGGCACTAAAGCGCCGATAAAAAGCGTGGCAATTAGAATCTGCGTAGGCCAGCGGCCGTTGCACAAGGCAAAGTTGTTGGTAATGATGGCAATCAAACGTTCGCGTGGGCTGTCGATGATTCGGGTTGATACCACACCGGCGGCATTACAACCGAATCCCATCATCATGCTCAATGACTGCTTGCCGTGTGCACCCGATCGCCTAAATACATTGTCGAGATTAAAGGCAACGCGCGGGAGATAACCAAAATCCTCGAGCAAGGTAAAGAGGGGGAAGAAAATCGCCATAGGGGGCAGCATAACTGCTACCACCCAGGCGGTTGCCAGATAGACGCCGTCGATCAGGATTCCCGATAACCACCAGGGCAGACCGATGGCATTGGCAATAGTATGAAGCCAGGGATAGATTACATCAAGAAAAATATAAGCGAGGGCTTGCGAGGGGTAATTGGCGCCGACAATGGTAAGCCAGAAGATCAACATAAACAGCAACGCCATGATCGGGAAACCCCATAGGCGGCTGGTGACAATGCGGTCGATGGAGCGGTCCAGATCAAATCGAGGTTTCTCATCTGGCCGGGTGACGGCGCGGCCCACAATGCGGGCAGCGTCATGGTAAATATCCTCCATCAATTGCTCATGCAGATCGGGCCCTATCTCCCAGCGCAGTGCTGTGGCAGCCGCCAGAATGTCTTCGGCATTTACGGCAGGCTCCTGTTCATTGGGGATGAGCGTTCCGCCGAGGGCGGCTGTGGATGCAGTCACGATGGATACTCCCTTATCGGTAGATCTATACGCCAGAAGAGCGGCGATTCAGGTGTCTGTGCGACATGTTGCCTGTCTTTTTAATTAGAATGATGCAATCGCCGGTTAGGGCAGGATCCGCGTCGACTGGGTTCTGTGATACAAGCGTTCATGATGCAACCGCCTGCAGGCGCAAAGAGAGGTCTTCAGTTGCTTGCTCAGAATCGCCATTCGAAAGGTCGCCCAACTCGCCATTTCGCAGGGCTTCGGCGATATGATCGTCACCGTCCAACAACCTAAGCGCAACCCAGCGAGCGTTGGGCAGCCTCGGGTAGAGTTGGTTGATAAGCGCAACCAGTTGCGAGATCGCTGAGGTCAGAGCGGGTGAATCACTGCACACACGGTGCGGCTTACACACGGTGCGCCCAGTAGCAACATCATCGATGGCCTGCAATAACTGGGGCATGCCCTCACCTTGCCGTGCAGCAGTTGGCACGACGGGAATGCCCAGATCACGGGCCAGACGACGCTCATCGATCTGGAATCCGTGCCTTCGCGCTTCATCCACCAGGTTGAGACAGAGCACCACTCGATCGGTGATCTCCAATACCTGCAGTGTGAGGTTGAGATTGCGTTCCAGGCGCGTGCTGTCGACGACGACTACGGTCACGTCAGGCTGTCCGAACAGGATGAAGTCGCGAGCCACTTCCTCGTCAAGGCTGGTGGCCAGTAAAGAATAAGTACCGGGAAGGTCGACAACTTTATAACGATGGTCTGCGTAGACAAACCCTCCCTCGGCTCGGGCCACAGTCTTGCCCGGCCAATTGCCCGTATGCTGGCGCAAGCCGGTCAGGGCATTGAAAACGGTACTTTTCCCTGTATTGGGATTGCCCGCCAGCGCAATAACGTAGTCTGAATCACTCATATCTACGCCAAGTTTACGTAAATTGGCGGCATTGTGTGCCGGGCAAGTCGCGCAGTCGGCAGAGGGTAGTGATTGTTGAGTCGTCATGATATTACACCTGCAGGCGTTCGATATTGATCAATCCCGCCTGTTCCTTTCTTAAAGCGATGAGTGTGTCACGAATCAGGTAGGCGGTTGGATCACCGCTTGGGCTCTTAAAAGCAGCTTCGACATCAACTCCGGGTAAGATGCCCAGGTCCATGAGCCTCCGGCGTTCTGCACTACGACAGGCTCTGGAGATACTCAAAACGGTAGCCCGCTCCCCTTCGTCCAAGACGTATAGCCTCTCACCTGGAGCGGGCTCGGTTTCGGTAGCTTGATCTTCAACTGCTACGACGGAGATATTACCTGCCAACAACGGGGCCAGGACATGCTCATCGCCGTCAGCCCAAAAGCGAAGGCGATGCGGCTCTTTTTCCAATACTTGAATCTCCAGTCCTGGATAAAGACCCTCGGCCACCAACTGTGCGAAAACGACTTCTGGTTCATCTTCGAGATGCACTATCCGTGAAGTCGTTCCAGCCTCAAATGCTGTCAACGGTTGGCCGCCATGCGGATAGAGCGCGCCCGCCGCTGTCGGAATCGGATCCCCATGCGGATCATGTGTGGGATTGCCAAGCCTGGCCGAAAGCGCGTCGATTTCTGTAGGTTGAAGTCTGTGCTCCAGGTACTCTGCCTGCCCATGCCACTCGGCCTCGGTAAAACCGGTCTGGTCGGCAAGGTAGCGTTCCCAAAGACGATGAGCACGAATGATATGCAGAGCCGCATCCCTACCCACAGGTGTTAATCCCAGACCCCCTTTGTCAGCCACTACCAAGTCCTGTGCTTCCATCTGCGATAGGAGTTCAGCCGCGTCATCTGTCGTGATGTTCAGATCGCCGGCCACACTCTGTAGTGTGGCGGGGTGGCCGGCGCGCTCGGCTCTGTGAATATGTTTGAGTGCATCTTCACGCAATACCCGCTCGGTCATGCGGCGCCCTCGCTGCCAGCGCGAGAATACACCTCTTTCAGGCCAAAATATGAAAGCGAGTACACCTATTAGAGCAACTGCAATCATCAATGTGAGCAAGGGATCGGGCATATTTATAACTCCTAAGCTGTTTCATAGTGACTTTGACTTTGCTTCTATCATCGAAGCGAAATGTCGAAGGCATGACAATATTTAGCTTTGCCTAAATTATAATGGAGCGCTCATAGATGTGTCAAATCCATACTTGTCTACAGAGTACCTCACTGCACAGTGTTCACCTCCCAGAGTGTAAGAGAACGAGCGCTGATCTATGATTGCTAATGCTCAGTCTGCCCCCAATCAAACATTGCCAACGATCGGAATCTGTCTGATAATTAGGATTCCGAATTGATTCTATCCTTCACAGGTGAATGGTCATGAAGAGCCCCCTAAGCAAACACCGTCGGTACCGTACAGTGGCCATATTCGTTCTGGTCGTTGCACTGCTGTTGTTGGGTGCAAACATAACAGAAGCGGTACCGGTAGCGCCACTCGTCGTTAAGCTATCGCAGCCGGATGGGTCGGTCTTCATGGCCATCCCATTTGGTGATGAATGGTACCACGGATACGAATATGGCGATTACACGATAGTGAAAAACGAGAGTGATGGATACTGGTATTTTGCCGCGCACGCGCCTGATGGACGTCTGCTCCCCTCCGGCCAAAAGGTCGGTATCGATCAACCACTAGATCTTAGCCCCAACCTGCGTGACCAATCCCGACAGTATCAGCAACCGACCCATACCCTGCCCCGTGCACAGACTATTTCCAGTTGGCCGGGCGCCACCGGTTCGCAGCCGGTGCTCATCATTCTTGCCGACTTCTCCCCTTCGCAATCACTTGGCACAACAGCAACGGAGTGGAGCACATCATTTTTCGACCATACACCTGGGGCCAAAAGCGTCAAGAACTTCTACGAGCAAGCCTCTTACGGCCAATTCACTCTGATTCCTGCCGAAGAGACGCGAGGTATTGCCAACGACGGCGTTATCGAAGTGACGTTGTCTTATCCTCATCCTGGCACCAATGGCGACAATCGCCAGATCACCAAAGACGCTCTCACTGCCGCTAATCCGTACATCAACTATGCCGCCTACGATCTGGACAATAACAACGCTGTCAGCGTTACCGAGCTACACCTAATCGTTATTCCCCGTGGTTTTGAGACATCGTTCGGGGGCACAGAGGGCGCATGCTCGCCCAGTGTGTGGGGACATCGCTGGTCCTTGTATGAGTCAGTGCCCGCCCCCACGCTCGATGGCGTGACAGTAGCAGATGATGGGGGCGGCGGTGGCTATATGCAGTTTGGTGAATGGCACGAGACAACGGGCGCCGGTTGCAGTGGCGCCTCAGGTAACATGGCCACGATCGGTATCATGGCACACGAACTGGGCCACGATATCAACTGGCCCGATTTGTATGATACGGACGGCTCATCTTCAGGGGTTGGCAATTGGAGCATCATGGCAACGGGGAGTTGGGGAAGCGAGAACGGGGAACCAGTCGGCACAACACCTTCTCTACCCGACCCATTCAGCAAAGCCTATCAGGGATGGCTGTCGCCGATTCAGATCAACAGTAATACCAACAATATCTCGATCCCGAATTCTGCCGAAAATCCTACCGTCTATCAGCTTCTGGACAATCCAAATGGTATCGACTGGGAATTCGGAGCAACAAGTGGTGTCGGAGAGTATTTCCTGGTCGAGAACAGACAGCAGGTCGGGTTTGATGCCGGTCTGGAACGGATAGCAAGCAATGCCGATGGATGTCTGATCTGGCACATCGATGAATCTCGTACAAGCAGCAACAGCAATAACGACAACGAATCTCGTAAACACGTCGATGTCGAAGAAGCCAATGGCACACAGGATATGGATACCGCTTCAAATCGTGGCGATAATGGGGATCCTTGGCCCGGCAGCAGCAATAACAGCACATTTGCAAGTTCTTCTGTTCCTAATAGCGATCTTTATGACGGCTCGGCCAGCAATGTCACGATTTCCAATATCTCCTCAGATACCGGCGGCGAATGCACCGTCGACTTCATTCTCACATCTTTCCAACCCCCCGCCATCAATGTATCACCGGCTGCGGTCGTAGCCACCACAATGTCAGGAGCACAAACAACTGCAACAGTCACGCTGCACAATGCAGGAGAAGTCGACCTCAATTGGTTCGTCGGCGGAAATAACTTTTCATCGGCTTCTCTTACCGCGATGGCAAGTCTTTCTGAGGGATTTGATGATACCGCCAGCTTACCTGATTGGGTTTCACAGAATAATTCCGATGTGGCAGGCACAACCGATTGGTTTCAGGGCAACAGTCAAGTCTTTTCTGCTCATTCTGGTTCGTCCGACTCCTATATTGGGGCGAACCATAACAACACCTCTGGTAGCCAGATCAGCAATTGGCTCATGACCCCGGAATTGGATTTCCTCGAAAACTCGCGATTATCATTCTGGACACGCACGACTTCCGGGAGTGCTTGGCCAGACCGAATACAGGTATGGGTCAGCACCAGCGGCGCCAGTACGGATGTGGGAAGCACACCATCGAGTACGGGCGACTTCACAAATGTAGTGCTGGACATCAATGAGAATCTGGCCGTAGGGGGCTACCCCGAAACCTGGACAGAATATAGCCTCGATCTAAGCGCACACAGCGGCCAATCCGGTCGCGTAGCATTTCGCTATTATGTTCCCACCTCTGCCGGACCCACGGGAGTTAACTCCAACTATATCGGTCTCGATACCGTAGAGTATACTAGTTGCAGCGGCGTCTCAGAAATCTCTTGGTTCAGTATAGATAGCAGCAGTGGCGCCATTTCCCCGGCAAGTAGTACTGATATCGAGATATCGTTCGATTCTACCGGTCTGGCAGAGGATACATACAGTGCGGTACTGTGTATCGATAGTAACGATCCCAGCTCACCGAGGGTTCAGTTGCCGGTTTCACTGATAGTCGAGCCATGTGTTGCCCCGGCCGCAGTCAGCGATCTAGAACTTGACAGAGAAGGTGAAGATATCCAGTTAGAATGGACAGACACGGGCGCCGATCTCTATGAAATCCACGTGACTGAAAATGACCCCTACTTTTCCCCAAACGGTGTCACTCTGGTGGGCAGTACAGCCGAAACAACATACGACCTCAGCGAAGTCGCTCTATCAGAATCCGTTGTCACCTATGCTCTGGTTGCCGTAAATGTTTGTGGCGCCACATCAGCTGCAGCCGCTAAGTTGGCTGAATTCAACTTTGCCTTACAGCCTGGGTCAACGGCTCTATCCCGGTAACAGATTCTGCCTTGTAACCTGGAACGAAAAACCTCAGAATCTGGTTAATGCATATGCTTCGAAAGAGAGAGAATTATGAAAACATCAACCTTGATCCGAACCAGAATCGAATATATCCGAAATGCGAAACTATCTCGCCAGCAGCTTGAAGAAAAACAAGTCAAGAAGTTCAGGCGACTCGTTGCCTATGCAAACCAGCACGCCCCCTACTATCAGGATATCATTCGAGATCGGGGCATCAATGTCAAGACATGTCTACCTCAGGACTTTCCCATTCTAACGAAACCTGAGTCCCAAGATAACTTCACTACAACCATCCTGTTGGTGAAATCATCGAACATCTAAACAGCTTCCAGCCTGATATCATCGTGCACTTTGCGCATCTGCCTCGAGCCAGGGCTGGATAGCCATTCTCATGACAATACCATCGAGGTGGCACGAACACGTTTCGCACAGTTGTTTGCTAAAAAGGAGATGACAAACGTGTCCTTTGACATTTTAGAAGTCGAAGAACTCAAACCAGATAAAAAAAACGGGAAGTTTCGTATAGTTCTACCCCCGGAGGCTTGATTAACAAAGAACTGAGCTCATGTCATCTTATTGCTGTGGAGGAACCCTTTCCAGAACCAGACGCACCTCATCAGGACTCAACCCTGGCCAACCGAAGATCCCGAAATCTGTATAAACATCTCCGTTGAATTTGACACCTT
>PIVW01000300.1 GCA_003353825.1 Chloroflexota bacterium | reverse complement strand
CGAGACCGCGGACGGCTCGTCCCTGGTGGCCGCGCAGGTGGAGAACATGGTCACTGCCATGGCCACCATGACCCCGCCGCCGCTGGGCCAGACGGACCTGACGGCCGACGAGCATGCGAACCTCGATTCGACGATCACGGCCAATTGGCAATCAGGAGGATAATGAAATTCTTCGGGAGAAACGCATGGCCCCCCGGACGAGGGGGGCCGGGACCCGACAAACGCCGAAACTGTCGGAGAAGCCGTCGGGTTCGATGGGCATGGCGGAGACCGGGTTCGGGCTCGCTTGGCTGTCCATGACATCATTCGCTTCAAGAGTCTCATGGTCTTTTTTTGCTTCTAACGCATTGATAACAAACGCAAACTTTCCATAAGATACATTATGCGACAGGATAAGAGCCCTATTCTCCTTGTTAGAGAGCCTGTTGCTGAATAGAGTGGCTGACGAAGCGCAGAATACGCCTCATCCAGCCGGTACCGCGTGGCTCAGCATCTTCTTGATGACCTTGCGCGAAACCCCGAACTGACGAGCCGCCTCGCGCTGGCTCATCCCGTCACGATGGCAAGCCAAGCGAACCCTTGCATAAATCTCCACGTGATAAATCTCCCCGCCCTCCGCAAAACGAAAGGCTCCAAAGTGGCGTCATTTTACGCCGCCGCAATCAGAAAATCTGACCGCTACTGTGGGGGATTGTTGCTCCGGGATTCACACTATCAAGTGCCCACTGTATATCTCCCCAACTGTGACAGGATTGTGACAGGATATGCGCCTCAACAAGGGGGCATGGGGGGGAATGTGTCTCTGGTTTAGATCAATTGCTGTCTCGCAATTGTAGATCAATTTTTGATCCGTAGAATTTGCTCTGTTTAGGATCTAGCGTCACGGCCGCATATCAGATAACATCAGGTTGGGTAAGTTACGTAAGTTACACAACTTTGCAACGAAAGCTGCTCATGTCTGCGCCTGAAAAGAAAGACCAACGCATTGCTGTTATGATGTCTACATCGGAAGTAAAGCGTCTTGATGATTGGGCATTTGAGAAACGTATTCGATCTCGCGGTGAGGCGATGCGACAATTAATCTCGATGGGCGTAACACGGAAGATCGAAACGCGAGAGAACTCTACTGAGGGAAAAGATGAATAAAAATAATCTGGAATTGAGCAACTTGCTAATTGAGGTGATCAAATGACTTGGTGGCAGGACATTCCCGTACGCACCGCTTTTTCTGTTGAGTTCGCGAAATTGAGCTTCGATAAGGAGAACCCTCGGTACTCATCTGACAAAGGAATGCCTCACTCAACCGATGAAGAGATCACTCGTTTTTTAGATGAAACGGCAGATTTGGGGGAGCTCCTTCAATCAATTTCAACTAGCGGGTATGTTGATATTGAGCCGCTGGTTGTTTGGGGTAATGGTGAGAAATTAATTGTTCTTGAGGGAAATAGGCGCTTAGCCGCTATTAGAGTTCTAACTGATCCGAGTTTTGCAGCGAAATGCAATATTACGCCCCCACCGATTGCGCTTGGTAAAGAGGCGTCCCTTACCAGTGTGACCATCCATCGCGTAGAACAACGAGCAGATGCACGAGATTTCATTGGTTTTAAGCATATAAATGGTGCGCACCGTTGGAACTCGATTGCAAAAGCACGCTATGCCGCAGATTGGTTAGAGGAAGAGCGCGCAATAGGAGAGGGTGGACTTTCGTTGCAAGACATTGCCCGCCGTATGGGAGACCGACACTCCACCCTTCACCGGATGGTAAGTGGACATTACTTGTTGGAACAGGCTGAAAAGTCTAGCGTATTCTCTATGGAGAACCGTGAACAGGGAAAGCAGTTTGCTTTTTCACACCTTTACACAGCTATGACACGTCCAGGGTACCGGAAATATTTGGGTTTGTCAGAGGATAGCAAATCTGATGAACCGCAAGCCGATCCGGTGTCTCCAGAGTATTTGGCAAATCTTGGTCAGATTATGGTTTGGCTGTACGGCTCTGAGCCAGACGACACGCCCGCTGTTGTTCGATCACAAAACCCTCACATTAAACAACTCGGTGAGGTCCTTGAGCATCCTAAAGCGCAGAAAATTATGCTTGAGAGTAACGATCTACCGCGATCATATGCAGAAGTTGACACTCCCCAAAGGCAGTTTGAGCGACGCCTAGTAGACGCTCACGGAGCTACGGAGGACAGCCTAAAAAAATCATCAGCTTTTGACGGAAAAGATCAAACTCTTATGGATATTGCACAGGAGATTGAACAAAATGCGCAGAACCTTCTGCTCATCATGAAGAATGCAATGACGAGCAGAAGAGAATGAGCCTCGACACGCCATTAGAGGCAGATGATTTTTCAGAGCTTGTAGATTGGTTAGAGTTGGAATCGCTACTCTCGCTGTGCGGTGTAGCGAAAGTAAAATTGATTGAGAATGCGCTTGGAATAAGTTCTGACGATGAGGAAAAGGACATAGGTTTACGCGATGAACAGTGTGAAATCCTTAACAACGGTATTTCTGAGGAAGTAAAACGCCGAGTTACATCTCTCGGAGAGACTGTTTATCCATTCAATATTACAAGGAATGGCGACGCACTAGTTCGACGGAATAATGTCGGTTATGGAGCGTCTACGTATCTCATCTCACTTGTTATTAATCATTCATGGACGAACGGAAAACTCAGCCCGCCTTCAAAGATGACCGATGCCGAGTTGAATGAAGGCAGAAATCATTTTGAAGTTTTGGCAACTGTCGCAGCAATCGGAATGACGCGTGGCCCAGGTTTTTTATTAGGTACAAACAGAGCGGGAGCAGAGGCATTATTGGATAGGATCCGGCATATCTGTCTCGTTTCCGGGGAAGGACGTGCGCGAGATGCACTCCACCCTGCCGCTCCCCAGAATGCTAACGATGACAAGATTGATATTATCTCTGTTGAGATGGAGCCAGATGGGCCGCCAGCGAGGCGTTTTATTTTTGGGCAATCCGCAGCAGGGGCGGACTATGAAAACAAGCCTATAAGAAATGAGATTAAGAGGTTCATTGATATATGGTTCGACCGGGGGCCTGCAAACACCGAAGCAGCGATGTTCATTCCCGCCTTACTCGGAGAGAATGAACTCGACTACCACACCCGTCGACTTGGACACCTGCTACACCGCCTTAGAATGCCTTTATATGCCCAGACGGGAGCAACCCTGTTAGCCGCGAATGCTAAACTTGCAAACTATGTCGGGAATATTAATTCTCCAATCGCTTGGTTTGATGAGTACGTTCATCGGGCACGAGAGGCATAAGCCATGAGACATCGTTTTCATGCAATATGCCCGTATTTTGCGATGTTCCCAGAGATATTTGTGGAGAAGCATCTGGTCTACTCCAAGCCAGGAGACTTAGTGTTTGATCCGTTCTCTGGGCGCGGAACTACCCCATTTCAATCTCTCCTTTCTGGTCGACGATCTATCGCTTCCGACACCAGCCCAGTTTCTTACTGTATTTCAAAAGCAAAGGTTTCTCCGCCAACACGGGAAGAAATGTTAGTGCGAATTGATGAGTTGCGAGACGAATTTTCTGCTCCTGATGACGACATTAAAAAAGATCCTTTTTATGAGATGTGTTTTGCGAGTGAAACGCTGGATCAACTTTTATATCTTCGCGAGCAACTTGATTGGCGCAATAGCGATACGGACGCGTTCATTGCTGTATTAGTTCTAGGGCGGCTTCACGGAGAGAGCCACAAAAGCCCACGTTACTTTAGCAATCGAATGCCAAGAACGATCGCAACGAAACCGAACTATTCTGTCAATTGGTGGAAACGTAACGATTGCAAACCCCCAGTACGGGACGTGTTCAAGATATTAAAGCTTGAAGTCGCGTTCCGCTATGAGACAGGAATGCCCGATGGTCGAGGCCATGTGATGCAAGGCGATGCTAGAGACGCGAATGCCTTGTTCAAGGATTACCAAGGCCAGGTGAAGCTTATTATTACATCCCCACCTTATCCAGACACCACGCATTTCATGGAAGATCAATGGCTGCGTGCATGGTTTCTTGGTGGAAAGCCCCATCCGGGAGGAATAAAGCAGGGAGATGATCGCCACACATCTCTTTATAAATACTGGGACTTTCTCCAGGGGGCTTGGACAGGAGCACGACAACTGCTGAGTGAGAAAAATGCTGCAATAGTTATCCGAATTGGTGGTTCCAAACTTGATATTGAGAGTGCACAAGAAGGCTTGTTGAGGACTTTGCGCACGGGTCTTGAGCGTGAGGTGAAAGTAAAGAAAGCACTCGAAACAGAGATTGTAGGAGGGCAGCTCCGATCGTTTAGGCCGGGGGCCAAGGGAACGAAACGAGAGTTTGATTTTGTATTTCAGGTCGGAGAATAATTGTTATTTATCCATTCTGGACAATCAGAGCCATCTAATAACACGCCGTCAATATGCAGATCATGGACAATCTGTCGAAGGGCAAACCTGTGTCGTCCACCTATTTTGATCTGTGGTGCAGAACCTATGACGACTCGTTTATCGTCGCCAATAAGGCGCGCGAAATGGCCTTCTTCTCCGGCTTTACCGGCGAACGCGCCGAACGCACATGGGCCAGCCGCATGCACATTCTGGAAGAACTTGACTTCATTGGTATTGCTGAGGGACCGAATGGCCGCATCAGCTACGTCCTGATTTACAACCCGTATCAAGTCGTCAAGAAGCACTTTCAAGCAGGCAGTATCAATGCTGCATCATTCAACGCGTTAAAACAGCGCATGATCGAGATAGGCGCTCAGGACCTGGACGAAGCGGAACCGGACGCAAAATCTGCAAAAGGCAAAAGCGCGGAAGAGCTACTTAACAAACCCGTGGCGGCCAGAAGGCGTTCGAGACGCCGTAAACCGGCTGCAACGGCATGAGGTGAAGAAATGACCGAGCCTCAATCAACCGAAAAATTCATCGCCTATTTTGATATCCTTGGATGGAAATCCATCGTCCAGGCAGCCGAAGAAGGACGCGGCCTGTCAGTCGCCGAACTTCTTGAAATCGTTTCCGCCCTGGGCACGGATGAAGACCGCCAACATTTCGAAAAATACGGACCCATAACCTGCCCGGAAGCTCCGTGTGTCCGGAAGGATATGGAGTTCCAGATCACGCGCATCTCGGATTGCGTGATCATCTCCGCCGAGGTGTCACCTGCGGGCGTTATCAATCTCGTTTCCCATTGCTGGACGGCCTACTTCAAACTTCTTGCTAAAGGAATCATGTGCCGTGGCTATATCAAGCGTGGCCGGATTATCCATACTGGCAAATACCAAATCGGGACCGGTCTAAGCGATGCCGTCGAACGCGAGAGACAAGTCTCTATTTTCAAGCAGGACGCCGATGAGCGCGGCACGCCATTTATCGAGGTTGATAAAGAGCTCGTCCAATACGTCGCAGACCAACCGGACCAATGTGTCAAAGAGATGTTTTCGCGCCTTGTTGTTGCGGAGGGTGACCTTGCCGCCATCTTCCCATTCAAGAGACTTAACCACAGTTTTATGATTGGCGGGTTCGGCACGACGTTCGATCCGGAGAAGGTCGGCACGACGTTCGATCCGGAGAAGGAACGCGCTTCGCTCAATGTCGTTCGTGACTGGATTCAGAATATGAAGGAACAGGTGCAAAGACACCTCAATCCTGCGGGCGGGTCTGTTTTACAAAAAGGCAACCACTATATTCGGCTGCTTGACGCCCAACTTGTTGCCTGTGATCGAACCGAAGAGAGCATCGACCATTTGATGCAGCCATATCCGGCACACCGAATGAAGGATGTGATCAGGGATACCGAGTAATATCCCGATAGGTGAGCATCACCAGATTACGGACTGTTTACCAAATCCACCACTGAATTTTCACGATTTCCACTTTCCGGCGCGCCCGACCCCTTGAAGACGACGAGACCGGACCAGGCTCTCGTAAACCAGGCCCCCGCAAGCGGCGTCCCGGCCATCCGGCTTCGATCCCTCGCGCATTCAGTTTCGGTCAGCCTGCGGCTGAAGGTCTTTCATTGAAGAAGGGGCCTGCGGCCCCACAGCCGTCAAGGCCAAGCCCTTCGGGCGGACGCGGGGCATTCCCCAACCTTCCTCCCTTCATTGCATTGCAGTCGTGCAGGCCGGGTGATCCCCCTTTCCCCGCGTCCGGCCTGTGACGGCCTAACCCCCGCTCATTGCCGCGTGGCTAGTCGGGTTGCATATGCGCAACCCGTAAGCCAAGGAGAAAAAGGCAATGAAACACAACGCAGACATTTACACCCGTATCACCGATCAAATTGTGGCCGATCTTGAACAAGGCGTGCGCCCGTGGCTTAAACCCTGGAATGCCGAACATGCGGCAGGCCGCATCACAAGGCCGCTACGCCATAACGGAATCCCGTATCAGGGAATTAACGTCCTCATGCTGTGGTCGGCAGCCATGGCCAGCGGCTATGCCGCCCCCATCTGGATGACCTATCGGCAAGCGCAAGAGTTAGGCGCAAACGTGCGCAAAGGCGAGAAGGGGAATCTTGTCGTTTACGCCAACACCATCACCCGCACCGAAACCGATGTGAACACAGGTGAGGAAGAAGAGCAGAAAATCCCCTTTATGAAAGGCTATGCCGTCTTCAACGTCGAGCAGATCGAAGACTTGCCCGCACCGTTTTATGCCCCCGCCGAGCCCCGGCTTGATCCGGTGCAGCGCATCACCCATGCGGATTTGTTCTTTGCCGCAATCGGCGCGGATATTCGCCATGGTGGAAACCGGGCTTATTACAGCATCACAGACGACCATGTGCAGATGCCGCCTTTTGAAACCTTTCGCGATGCCGAGTCCTATTACGCCACATTGGCGCATGAATGTTCGCACTGGACACGCCACAAATCGCGCCTTGATCGTGAATTCGGGCGCAAAAGATGGGGCGATGAAGGCTACGCCATGGAAGAGCTTGTCGCCGAACTTGGCTCTGCCTTCCTGTCCGCCGATCTCGATCTAACACCTGAACCTCGCGACGATCACGCCGCCTATATCGCCTCATGGCTCAAAGTCTTGAAAAACGATAAGCGCGCCATTTTCACCGCCGCATCCCACGCGCAGCGCGCGGCGGATTATCTGAAACCCAAACTCACGATCTCGAAGCCCCTCACCCTCAAAACCGTTGCCCCGCCATCTGAACACCCCACCGATCGTGCGGTTCCGCCGCCTTCTCTTCTCCCCCATACGCAACCGGTATGGCAT
>PIVW01000869.1 GCA_003353825.1 Chloroflexota bacterium | reverse complement strand
GCCGGTTAGGGCGCCATGAAGTCCTCGATGTTGCGCTTCTGAGTGACGGCTTCGGGTCGGTTTCTGCCGCCCACCCAATTATTATGAGTGTCCGTATATGGACTCCTCCTCGTTTGCAAGTAATCGGTTTGTGGCAGCTGGCTCGACTGCATACGTATATCCGGCCTCTAAAGGTGGCATACGATGATGCCGGGCCATAATGGGTTTTTCGCGCACCGATTCCCTATCGTTGTGACGTGTTTTTAAACACTCGGACACTCTCGGGTTTTATCGGCGCCGGTTCGACCTGTTTGCCATTAACCAATTACTTCGCAATCGTCAATTGAATAGACTCTCCTCGTTACCTGTATTTAGTTCACTGATGCTGCCGCTAAATCTGGATCATAATCTGCACTACTGGTCATCATCGCCCAGGCCATTCTCGCTATCTTGTTGGCCAGTGCGACGGCCACCACATTGCTGTGCCGCCTGGCTTGCAGGTTAATGATCCAGCGACTTAATCGGTCATCCTTATCTTTGGCCGTACGTACCGCAGAACGGGCACCGTGAACCAGTAAACAGCGCAGATACGCATCACCGCGTTTGCTGATCCCGAGCAGTCTGTCTTTTCCACCGGAACTATGTTGCCTTGGAGTTAAACCCAGGGCTGCCGCCATGTCTTTGCCTTTACGGTATTGTTTTCCATCCCCAAACGTGGCCACCAGGGCCGTCGCAATCAATGGACCCACACCGCGCAACTGCTGTAATCGTCTGGCCGTGGGATCTTCTTGTGCAACCACCGCGATCTGTTTATCCAGTTCCGTCATCCGCTGATCCAACGCATGCAAGTCTCCCCATAACCCCTGAAGAAGCTGCCTGAACAAGAAGGTTAAACCATTATCAGCATCTTCCAACCACTCAGGGATCGCTCTGCGCAGGGCATATAACTGTAGCGGGGCTACCAGGCCATACTCGGTGACCAGGCCACGGATCTGATTGGCTTTTGCAATTCGATGACCCTTGATCTCATCCCGGATGCGATGCATCGCCTGCAGATCCTGTTGTTCGACCGTCTTTACTTTGACCGGGTACATATCGGGTCTGCCCATTGCCTCGCAGATTGCCGCGGCATCATTGGCGTCGTTCTTGTTGCTCTTGATAAAAGGCTTCACGAACTGTGGCGGGATGACTTTCACCGGGTAACCCCGCTGCATTAATTGCCTGGCCCAGTGATGGGCACCGGCACAGGCTTCCATGCCTATCTCGGTTCCGGGCTCAACCGTATCGCATAAAACCGCTAACCATTTACCTCTGGTCAACCGCCGCTTCCAGAGCGCTTTCCCTTTGCGATCCACACCGTGTAATTGAAAAACATTTTTTGCCAAATCAACACCAACTCGATTAATCTTCATAGCGGACTCCTCTTTATCGTTAACTGAAAACTACATTCTCAGTTTGGCACATCGATGCCGATAGGTGAGGAGGAGTCCATCCCATTGTTATGGAGAAAGCTGCCCCTCAAATCTCTAACACCAGCAGCCGAGTCCGACCCGTTACAGACACTGGCAGGCTTACTCAAAAATAATAGGCAAGACCGAATTTTCCTTCGCGATAATCCTCAATTGTTTTGAAATCAAAAGCCAATTCGCTATTGCGGGAAAGGGTAAATATCTGACGCACTACCACCTCTGTAACGTAGCCGCGTTGGCCTTCGGTGTATCGAGTACGGTTTGCACTGAACGCCAGACGCCCCTTTTCGGTTACGTCGAACAATATGCCGGCAGTGGCGCCAAATCCTGCACGGTG
>PIVW01000868.1 GCA_003353825.1 Chloroflexota bacterium | reverse complement strand
GTCATCCTTCAGGTCGTAGCGGCCGCCGGAGTAGGTGATGACTTCGTTCGAGCCGCCTGGCACTTTGTGAGGCTCGGTGACTGCATTGACCGGTAAGAAGGGGATACGATCTTTCATCCACTGGTTCCAATAGACAATACTGTCGTCCAGGTACTTACCGGCGTCACTCAGTTGCTGCACGAGAGCGTCTTCTGTTATGGGCCCAGGGGCTTTGCCTTCGGTGCCGATTTTAACAATCTGGAATGCTGGGGGTGTGTCTTTTTCCCAGTCATAGTAATAAACGCGAACGCCCAGTTGTGTCGCGCCGGGAATCATTTCCAGCCAGTTGCCAGGCTGCTTTTCACGGCTGACAATCACTTCAAAGTTGCCATCTTTCTCAATCTGCATATCCGCCGATGAAAGATCTCTACAGGCCAGTTTCTCCTGGTGCATATAGCCGTCGCGGCAGGAGAGGATAAAGCCTGATGCCGAACTGGCATTGCCATAAATTTTGTAGGTGCTGCTTTCATCGATGTGGGCGATGAGATAGCCATTGTCCAGGTTGTTGCCCCCCCACTGCGTGACATCATCATTCTGGCGAAGAAAGCGGGGGAATTCTGTATCGTTGAATTCGACAAATTGATTGATTGCCAGTGAACTGATGCGGCTGAGATGGCGAACGCCCTCAGCACGGTCACGGTCGGTCTGATTGGGGAAGTCGTCGGTCAACCGTCTTTCACCCGTGGCTTTCATTTGGTCGCAAAACTTTTTCCAAGCTTCAACACTCTTATTGTTCATCGTTACCCCTTCCCCTGTTAATTGGTGGCCTTACGCTTCAAATGGGATGCCAAAATACTCCATGTAACTGGCGTAAATTTCGTTCAGTTGCTCTTTGGTATAGCCAAACTGTTCAAGGGAATATTCGTGCTTGCCGTGTTTGGCCATGGGTTTATTGTCAAGATAGTGCTCTATTGTGGCCCGGTCCTGCTCAGTGAAATCCAGGCCAGTGAACTGATACACCTTGCGCAGCGTGTCGACTGGCTTTTTAATGAGGTCCTGGAAAAGCAGGTCATAGATTTGTTCAGCCGGTAAGGTGCCTGATTCTCGCTCCGCAACAATCACGTCGAAGCGTGCCGAGATACCTTGGCCAATATAGGCAAAGATACCCGTGTTGACGTGATCCGATTTCATCCAGCGCAGGGTTCCCATCAACGAGCACATGGAACCCACGACCTTACTCATGTCCCGGTGGGTGTGGAGGAAGGTAGCGTCGGGGAAGACGGAGAATAGAACGGGCAGGTTCTGTTCATGGCCAGGACTCTTCAAGACCCAGCGCCGTATAGGGGCAGATCCGCCATTGGCTTGGGCTTCATGCCATTGCAGCACTTGCAGGTAACGCTTTTGGAATTTGTATACCGGGGTCTGGTCCTGCTCCATTGAGTAAAACTCAAAAGTGGGCACGAAATAGGGGCCGGTCCAGTTGTGGGACTGGAACTCACTCCAATGCAGCATCGCGCATTCCGAAGGGTGCTCGGCATCGTTCTCGTGCATCGTCAGGTATTCAGGGGCAATTTCATTATAGAGAAACTGTTCGGCATGGGTCTGAGCGATACGATCGCTGGCGCTGTGGCCATTTACCGATTCATCACCGACCTGGTGGGCTTCCCACGTAAGTGGCGCGCGCAGTTTAGGATTCAGAGCGAGCAACTCGTGGGTAAACGACGTGCCAGTGCGGCCCAATCCGCCAATAACAATCGGGGCCTCGATGACTTCATCCAAAATTTCTGGGTGACGTTTGATCAGAGCCTG
>PIVW01000867.1 GCA_003353825.1 Chloroflexota bacterium | reverse complement strand
GGTGGTCTTCCGCTAACGTATTAGCGTTCGCCAAGTCGGAGATTACTAATGACAATACACAGCTATGGGACTCGAACAGCACCGCCGGTGGTGAGTATCACGTTTGGGCGTTTCCGAAGCGGCTTGGTACCCCAACCTTCAAGGATAATGCGACCGGCCTAGAGATAGGTATGCAGGGTACGAGTCCGGAGACGGTTAGCGTTACGAACGTCTGCGGTTGGACCGAAGATTATTACGTTTGGTGTACGGAATTTGCAGCACTAGGCGCCTTGCGGGCGATAACTAGCTAATGGCCATCAATGCTACATCCAACTTTACGCCGCAGGGTGGCGCCTTCAACAATATCGTTGGCGGTGCCGAGGTGAACATTAACGACAACTCGGCACAGAAGGCCGCTGACAGGCCCGATGAAGATGTTTCCCCTGACGGTGCTGCCGACTACCTTCTCACCTACGATGACAGTGCCAGCGTCAATAAGCGGGTACTGTTGGATAATCTGCCTGGAGCGAGTGGAGACGTATCCGCAGGTGCCAGCATAACGGCTGATCGTGTGGTTATTGGCGACGATGATGCCAAGGGTGTAAAGGAGTCCGTAGTAACTATTGCGTCTGGTACGGGGAATACGAGCGGCATGGGTACGCTTGGGTGTGGGGCCATTACCAGTAGTAGTACCGTTGCTGGCACTGGCTTTCTTGGTGCTTCGCTCAATCATACAGACAACGTGGCGGTGTTAATAACCAATGCAGCGACCAAGTCTCTCAGTATAACCAATGCGGGAGACGGCGAGGGCGATTTTTCTGTTACTCAGGGCGATATTACCTTGGTTGATGGCGACATCATCCTCACTGCTGCTGGCTCAACAGTAGACGGTAGGGACTTAACAGTCGATGGTGCCAAGCTAGACGGCATCGAAGCTGCGGCAGACGTAACCGACGCCACCAACGTCAACGCCGCTGGCGCCACAATGAACACGGACGCAACCATGGCTGGCAATAGCTACTTCCTCGACGAAGATGCCATGGGCTCCGACAGTGCTACTCAGGTTGCCTCGCAGCAGTCGATTAAGGCTTATGTTGATGCTCTTACGCATGATGGATTCGCGGACTTTGTAGCTGACGAGCATGTTGCCCACGGCGGCGTAACGCTCACGGCCGGCGACGGTCTAAATGGTGGCGGGACCATCGCGGCTAACCGGACGTTTGCGGTCGATACGGCGTTGAGGACGAGGTGTGGAAACTTCTATGTGGAGAACCCCGCAGCAGCGGATTCGTTTCCCGGCCTCTTGATGACCCATGCCGTTACTTTCGTGGAGGTTAATGGGACAACGGACACCGGGACTGTGACATTTAACCTTGAGCGCCGGGGCAGAACGACACCGGATCAAGTTGGCACAGACATACTCTCATCCGACCTAGCTGCTGACGCGACATCGGAAAATACTACATCCTTCGCTGCTTCTGGCGCTGTTGCTGCTGACCAGAAGATAAACCTGAACATAACCAGCGTTGCCAGTAGTCCAACTAAGGTCTGGATTGACTACGAATACACGGTTGATGCCTAATGAGCGATACACCACTACCAGTTTATGGGACTGACCGACAATGTGAAGGCTGCGGTGCTTGCTGCTTCTTCATTGAGTGGCCACCGTACCGGAGCGGTGAACGGGTGGCGCCTGGCCCAGCCAGAGCCATTCAGGCAGCCGTCGGCACGAGCCGTCAAGATATGTCCTGTTTGTTTCTTACTGACAAGCTGCGGTGTGAATACTACGATGACAAGCCGGAGGTATGCGG
>PIVW01000299.1 GCA_003353825.1 Chloroflexota bacterium | reverse complement strand
CAAGCATGGCAGCATATTGTACGGGTGAAGTTGTTGCCGACCAGGTCTCACTGGCGATGGTGCGCACAGCACGCATGACTTGCGCGCCAGGCTTTGTGGCGGGCAAAATAGCCACCCCCAAACGCCACCCCCCCAACGACAGATGCTTGCTCAAGCCGCCCAACAACACCGTACCTTCAGGATAGTACCTTGCAACTGAATGATGGCGCTTTCTACCGTGCGATACCAACCCATATATCTCATCGCTCAAGATCACCAATCCCTGTTCACGGCTGTACTGCCCAAGATCCTCCAAAAAATCTGCATCCAGCATGCGACCCGTAGGATTGCTGGGGCTGTTGATCAGCAGCACTTCAGGATTTCCCCAATACCTACGCGAATGCTCGACGGTCTCTTGTATGGCTGCCGTTGTCAACTCGTAACCGTTTTCTGGCGTACTTGGTACCCAATTGACCCTCTTACCTACAAGCTGCGCCTGTGGCTGGTAACTAACCCAGGATGGCGTTGGCAGGATTAACTCACCATCTAAAACCTGTAAAAGGGTATGGATGAGCGCTTTACTCCCCGGACCTAGGATAATGCGCTCGGGCAGAGCCGGTATCCGAAATCGTGTTTCATAGAATTCGGCGATACATTCTCGCACCTTTTGCAGGCCTTGAGATGGCAGATAGCTGTGGTAATACGCATGCGACCGCAGCGCCTCTGCGATCTTGGGGTGTACCGGAAACCGTGATTCGCCAAACCCTAAATGATAGACTTCTCGACCCTCAGCCCACAATTCATTTACTTTCTCATTGATCACCAGTGTGGCTGACGGCTCCAGACCACGTAAAGCGGTTGGCGAAAATCGAAATGGGTCGTATCTGGTGGCCATATGAGATGGCTCCTGAACGTAGTGAAATGGAGTGCAAACGCAGCGAAGATGCGCCGTCACCAACCCTTAGTTCGCGGAGTTGCAGTAACAACTCTAAACCACCCCATTTTATGCCCGCTTGCTGACAAATTGTGTAAGGCTCCTACCAGATATAACGATATTGTGAGGGAAAACAGGATGTGTTCTTGATGTGTCAAATTGATGGTGTACAGATAGTCGAATGTAGCATCCGTCGAGCCATTCTTTCTAAACCCAAAACGCTTTTTCCAGGTCAGTGAATTCATGAACCGGCCCTTCGAACTTGTTTCTTCCCAATTCCAAAACATAGACATAATCGGCGATCTTCAGTGCCTGTCGGATCTCCTGATCGACCAGCACGATCGTCAACCCCTCTTTGTCCCTTAAATCAGCACACATTGCATAAACCATCTCCGATAATAGCTTGGCCAGGCCGGCAGTAGGTTCATCGATCAAAATCACTTGTGGATTGGTCATTAAGGTGCGGCCGATCTCTACCATACGTTGCATACCCCCCGAAAGATCACCCGCCGGCGATTTACGGCGATCTTTCAGCACCTGAAAGCGCTCATAATTTTCTGCCAGCTTCCTCTTTATTTGCTTTTTATCTCTACGAAAGGTCCAGGCGCCGAGTTCTAGATTCTCTTCGACCGTCATATGTCGAAACACGCCCGGATGTTGTGGTATATAGGCAAGCCCAAGATTGATGCGCTCGTAGGTCGGCGTAGCGATGATATCCTCACCAGACAACAATATCTCACCGGAATTCGGTTTCAGGAATCCGAAAATGGCTTTAAGCAGTGTGGATTTACCGACACCATTGGCCCCGAGCACAGTCGTGATCTTTGCTGAAGGCGCCTTGAGAGAGACATTCTGCAATATGTTTAGATCTTTGTAATAGCCGGCAAACAGGTCCTTGACTTCAAGCATGTTTCTCACCCCTGTCCAGCATCTGATCGTCCGCCGTTGTATGATCATCTTCGCCTAAATAGGCTTCGATGACATGCGGATCGTGCCGTACTACTTCGGGATCGCCATCGGCGATTAGCTCTCCATTGTTGAGCACCAGTAAGCGCCTACTCAATGTGAAAATCGTGTCCATATCGTGACTGATGATAATGAATGCCCTGCCACGTGCGTTCACTTGCTCGATGAAATTGTATATGATTTCCATCAGTTTGGGGTGTACACCGGCGAACGGCTCGTCGAGGATGATGATGTCAGGGTCCAGCATCAACAGGCGTCCTAGCTCCAATAGTTTCTGTTGCCCGCCAGACAATGCTCGAGCATACTCACTGACCAAATGATCCATTGTCAGGAACTCTAGTACCTCATGGGCCTGGGCTTCAATATCTCGTTTGCGTGCGGTTGTATGCTTTGCCATAGCTGGCACAAGTAAATTCTCCATGACCGTCATTCGTCGAAATGCGCGCGTCACCTGGAAAGTACGCCCCAGCCCGGCACGGGCGATCTCATACGACCGTTTGGTATCGATACGGCGGCCGTTGAGATATACGGTCCCTGCGCTAGGTTTATAGGCGCCGTTAAGAATGTTCGTCAACGTGGTTTTACCGGCGCCATTCGGTCCGATCAATCCGATCAATTCTGGTCCACGTAACCTGAAATTCACGTCGTTTAGGGCATGTACGCCACCGAAAGATTTGCTTACAGAGTTTACATGCAGTTCGATCATGTTTTACCTTCCACCGCTGTCTTCTTTGCAGAAGCGCTATCTGTAGAAGCTGTTACCTCTTCGTCTGCTATCTGACGCTTGGCTACTGTCTCTTCTTCCACACCTGTGCGGGTGATTCGTTGAATGATGGGGGCGATCAAGCCGTTAGTCCAGAACCGTAACGTGAGCATAAGGAGCGCGCCGAAGACGACCAACCTCCAGTCGGTCATTGCGATTGTCAACGAGCCAATGGTGATGTCTGTGCGCAAATACTCCAGCGCATACTCGATGATCACAGCACCAATTGCGGCAGCAATCAGGCTTTCGAGACCGCCAATCACCGCCATGGCTATGACGATACTCATTTCCTTGATAACCATAATATTGGGAGTGATCAAGCCAATGTAATGCCCCATGACAGCACCGGCGGCGGCAGCGATCATGGCTGTTATTACGAAAACTAAAACCTTGTATCGGACAACATTTACGCCCAATGATGATGCAGCTTCTTCATCTTCTCGAATGGAGCGTATGAATAGTCCAAAGCGCGATGCTGCCAGCCAATACATCAGCACCAGGCTCAAGATGAACAAAATCGCCATAACATAATAGGAAGGAACTTTATCGACAGAACTGAATTCGTTGCCGAAAACGTTCACACCGTTGGGGAAAAGGGGGGGCAGTGCCAAACCACTGGGGCCTCCAGTTAGATCGATCTCGGCATTGAGTACTGTTCGCAAAATCTCGGCAAAGGCGATGGTAAAGAGCGCCAGATAGGTTCGGCGTAAGCGTAATACAAGAAACCCAATCAGCAGGCCGGCCAGACCGCCCACCAGGATGCCCAGGCCGATATCCACAAAGGGCGGAAATTGGATGATGAATGCGCCGGCCGGCATCGTCGTCTCTTTGGCGATATCCAGGCAGTTTTCACCCGAAACATTCATGATCACAAGCCAATAACCGCCCAGAGGGATCTCCGTGCAAGTCTGGGTTGGGGCGGTTGTGAAGCGGACGTATTGGCCGAACATGGCCGCTGCGTAGGCACCGATGCCCATGAATGCCATGTGGGCAAAAGAAAACTGGCCGCCATACCCGGCCAATAGCGACCAACTGGAAGCCAAAATAGCATAGAACAACGCCACAATTGTGATGTGCATGAGATAAGGCTTCTGGCTCAAGGGTATGGGAAGGATCAGTAAGAACAAGAGGCCGATAACGCTCCCCACCCATAGCCACCGGTTTTTCATAACTCTCTCCCAAAAAGCCCGGTCGGTTTAAGAAGAAGCACCAACACCAAGATGATCATACCATAAGCTGGGATATAAGCTGTCGCCCGGTGAGGATCTGGCACACAACCGGCGCCCAGAGCCTCGACAAGGCCCAGGGCGAGACCACCTAAAAAGGCCCCTGGCAACGATCCCATTCCCCCCAGTACAATAATAACAAAAGCACGGGAAGCCGCAGGAACACCCACCCACGGTACCCACGAGAATACTTGTACAAGTGCCGCGCCTGAAATGCCGGCCAACATACCTCCCAAACCGAATGCCAGTGTGTTCATGGTGTTGGGATTGATGCCGGTCACGGCTGCGGCCTGGCGATCCTGGCTGACCGCCCTAAGCGCCTTGCCATACCATGTTCGATTCAGAAAGAGCATTAGCAGTACCAACAACAAAAGTGCGATGATCATGGCGGTGAAGCGCGGTGTCGTGATAGAGATTGCATCGAACAAGAGGATGTGCCCAGCTGTAACCTTTAAAATATAGGGGTCCACTGCAGATGGGATATTGATGGTGGGGTATTCGAAGAAACGAGGTACTTTTTTAGGGCTGGCTCCAACCAGGGCCAGAGTCGTATATTGCAGGAAGAACGCCAGACCAAATGTCACTAAAATGGCATATTCTCCAGGCCGTTCGACCTTACCTGCACTCATAGCCCGCAGGAAAAGACGCTCGAACACAAGTCCCAGAAGCATGGTAGCCAGGGCGGTGCCCAGAATAGCAGCAATAGGTGGTAATCCCGGCAACCACTGCACCATTAAGTAATACACCACCATGCCTCCAATCATGTAGAATTCACCATGAGCAAAGCTGACGATGCCAAGGATAGAAAAGATCAAGGTCAGGCCCAGGGCCATTAATCCGTAAATGGTTCCGATGACAAGGCCATTGGTAACCTGTGTTGCCACGAACTTGCCATTGGTAACGCATAAATTATCTGGATCAGCCTGTACGAAAGCCCAAATGAGTATGCCAATAACCGCAATGCTAGGAAAAATAATCCATTTACGGCCCAGCTTAGGCGTAAGAATCCACAAGGGTATCAGGCCAAATGGCCCAGTCGCAGCTCCTATCAGTGTCCCGATGAGCGCTGCCTGTGAGATATCTTTATCTTTTCGTGAGTAGACGCGTGGTGTGATCAGACTTCCGATAGCACCCCAACCAACCAGCCACACTAACGTATAATAAAAGACCGAGGGATTTTCCATAGAGAGGTGATAATAGGGAGATAGCCCCTGATTGTTGCAACCAGGGGCTATCGATTGGGTTACTCGAGTAGTGCTAGACGGAGTTAGGGAAGAACGGCATCGGCAGTCTGGTAGGCGGGTGGGAAGACGACAGCAGCGTCGGCAGCAGCCTGACCGGGTTCGGTGTACTGCACCATGGTGATGGCGGGGTCAGGGAACTGATGCCACCACTTATCTTCGCGACCATCCTCGCTGGGGGCCTTGCCGGTACCGTACGGGAAGGTGATGTTGCCCAGAGCGCCGTCGTAGGAAATACTTTCAAGAGCGGCAATGATGGCTTCAGCATCGCTAGAACCGGCTTCGTTGATAGCCTGAGCCATGAGTTTCAGAGAATCATACGCTTCCATGGCATAAGATTCAGCTTCAGCCTTGCCGGTGGCAGTGGTGTAACTGTCTACAAAGGCCTGGGTGGTTTCGGTGAAAAGCGCTCTTGGCAAACCAATACGCCGATAGAAACAGAGATTGCCGTCGGGCACATTGGTCCAGAAAGCATCAGAATCACCAGCGACCTGGTTGCAGATCATGATGATATCTTGAGGGCCGATACCAGCTTCAGCGGCTTGTTGTTGGAAGTTGTAGGAGGTTTCACCCGTGAGCAGAACCAGAATCAACTGCGCTTCTTCGGCCTTGATGCGTTCGACGACAGCAGAGAAATCCTGAGTGCCGATATCGGCAGAGAAGGTAGTGGCATCGATGCCCAACTCGGCCAACCGTGCCGTCGTGTCTTCGGCTGCGGGGATGCCGTAGTCGGTGTTCTCGGTCATGATCACTACTTTTTCGGCGCCCAAGGATTGGATGAAGCGAGCATCAACAGAAGCCACCTCAGACGAGAGGGGGGCGATGCGGAAGACCTCAGGATATTGAACGGCTGTAATCTGGTCATTCCAGGTTTCGGCAAAGACCACAGGGATGCCATTGTTATGAGCCACTTCTTTGGCGGTGATGCCAACGGCGCTGTGATATTCACCCACCACGGCGGCCACATTGTCCTGGTTGATCAACTTCTCCATAGCGGCGGTGCCACGTTCGGGCAGTCCTTCGGTGTCTACCAGGACTAGCTCCAGCGGTTGTCCTAGCACCCCACCTGCTGCATTGATCTCTTCTACGGCGATAGCAAACGCTGCCTGCATGGCTTCGCCACCGGTCACTGAACCGGGTGCGCTCAGCGGCGCCAATGCCCCTATCTTTACAGGTTCTCCTTCGGGAGCGGGCACTTCCGCTGGCGCTTCTGTCGGTTCGGGAGCCTCAGTGGGTTCTGGTGGTGCTTCGGTCGGCTCCGGCGCCGCTGTTGGCTGTACCTGCTCTACCGTGGCGCCTCCGCACGAGACCAGGATTAGAGCCAGGATTAGAATAACGATCGGCATGAGCCAAGTTCGGTTGAGATTTCGTTTCATTGTACCCTCCTTAGTGTGTGAGAACGACTTCAATATCACCTCCTGCTTACCAGATGCAGTTTGTGTTGCAAGTACCTGGACACTGTCAGACGTCATCATGCTGCACGCATCCCACGACGTCAGTAAGAAATAAATCACAAGTCCCTTCGCTATCACGAAAGTAACGCTAGCGTACCACTCTACTCTACACAGGTCAGGACACATTGTCAAACAACAGCTTAAGAGTTTTTGGGGGGTGGTCTTTCGATACAGTGGCTGGAAGCGACGTTTAAGGGGGTTTATCAAGCACTTCAGGGGCCGATTCGCAAACCCTTTAGCGACGCTTTGTAACGGCACGTAGGTGCGTGCAACACTTTCAAGAAGATAGGATATAAGTAATTTCCCAAAAATGTAGCAGAAACTTACAAGCAGGAGGTGAATAATCATGGAAAGACGTACTTTAGGACGTTCGGGAATCGAGGTATCCATACTCGGTCTCGGTGGATTTCACATGCTAGAAGTGAGTGCGGCCAATGTCGCTGAACTCACGAATCGTTTTCTCGATGCAGGAGGCAATTATATCGAGACAGCTGCGGAATATGGTGATGGGGAATCAGAGTGGAAATTTAACCCGATCGTGAGTAAGCGGCGAGATCAGATCGTAATGATAGAAATTGATTGCTGGCGACAGGTGACGAGGATGCTGCTCAAGATAGCATGCGTGTCAGCGCCTTGTTCGGTGCGATTGCAACCGCCGGTTTTGCGAGTAATGACGGCAGGTCGTAGCATGCTTACCGTTTGAATGATGCT
>PIVW01000866.1 GCA_003353825.1 Chloroflexota bacterium | reverse complement strand
ATATATTCCTATACCCGAAATAATCCGATTAGGTATACGGACCCTACCGGTTCTTGCATCCCTGAAGAATGCCCTGGTGTGCCTGATGTGCCTCACCCAGGTGAAGCTACAGGTTTGCGTGGTGAAGAGTATGCTGCATATCTCATCAACTACATCCTTTGGGTAGATCGAGAACGTGCAGCAACGGGTGGCATGGTTCCCTATACGTATCAAAGTAATCAGATTGGCGCTGCAACTGCGTTAAACTCATTCCTGATGGATGATCCGGAGTATTTAGGGGAAGTTTTCTATCAGCAGTTGTTGATGGCCACACCTCAGCTTGCGACAATGGCGGCTGGGGCGAGTGGGAGCGTGATGGTATCTGGTGGAGGGAGGGTGTTGAGAACAGTGCGGAAACTTGGGGTTAAATCTGGATCACAGGGCGGGCCAACGGCAGGGAAAAGTTTCAGCAATGAGATTAAACAACAGGCGATCCAGGAAAATCCTGGTCGAGTATGTGTATTTTGCAGACGCCCCGGCACTGCTCTGCAAGTAGATCATGCTATACCGAAAGCTTTGGGGGGAAACGCGACTATCGAAAACGCGCAGCTAGCCTGCCCACACTGTAATCAATCAAAGGGAGGGCATCGTCTATTTCCACTAAATCCACCTCCAGAATATTCTGGAAATTGGCCGCCAAACTGGTATTATGGATCATGGCCGCCTACATGGTATCCGTAATTTCAAGTTTGCAACGAGGTAAAAACCTTATGGAAAAAATTATATCCCACCCAGATCCTGTTTGGAGAGACAAAGCTAATCATTTGTTACATGCAGCCTTTGAGCACAATGGATCACCTGAACTCGAACAGCTTTGGTGTAGACATGTTTCTGGCCCTGATAGGCACTTCGAAATATGTTGTATCCCCTTTTTCGCAAAGAACCTTTCCTTGGGGGATATTGTCTCAGCGAACGAGAGTGGACACATTGTTGAGGTCATAGAGCATTCTGGCCGTTATACGTTTCGTGTTTGGTTTGGTGATTCTACTCAAGATGTCCGCAATGGAGTCATAGAATTCGCTAAGAACGACTATCTACTGGAATGGAGCTCAACAAATCTCCTCGCTATAGATGCATCCGATTGTCAAATGGCGCAATCCTTGGCAGATATGCTTTATCAACGAGAAGGTAAGGGAGAACTGGTATATGATACCGGACGAACATGATTAAGTAGTGCAAACCTTGAAGAAAGTTTCTTTTGAGTTTACCGCTTTCCCAAACAGTATTGAGAGAAGGCATCCGGGCAGAAAGACTAGGTTTTGACGCTGTGCTCTCTGCCCGGACGACACCGTCGCTTATGTCGGCGTTCGAATTGCACTCCATGCGAACTTGGTTCGCCCCTATCCTCCGGTACAGGCGTGCGTAGTTTAGCACGAACCGACGTTGATCATCTAGCACCTTAACAACTTACTTAGGCCGCTTCGGGGCTAAGCATCTGCCGCATCTGTGTCACTAGATCAAGTCGCCGCTCTGGATCTAGGTTGGGTAGCGTCAGTTGGTCGAGATAGCGGAGCAGGTAGGAGCGATCAGTTGGCAAGTACGACGCCTGTCCTTGTTCCGTCATCTCCACACACAGATCTAGGCGTTTCTGCACCTGCTCCATAGCGGTGTAGTAGTCTTCGGCTACCGTGCAGTCATGGACGCGGGCATAGATCATGGTGGAGTTGAGACGCTGGTGGTCGAGGAACTTTTGGATGGATGTGACCCGGCAACCGGCGTTGAGCAGTTGGGTAGCGCAGGTGTGGCGTAGCCGGTGGG
>PIVW01000865.1 GCA_003353825.1 Chloroflexota bacterium | reverse complement strand
CCGCCCCGGTCGGCCGAGTTGCCGTAGAGGGTGCTGTTCGACACCGTCAACGTGCCACCATAATGGTTGGAGATACCGCCGCCCCGCAAGGCCGTGTTGCCGGAGAGGGTGCTGTTCGACACCGTCAACGTGCCATAGTTTTTGATACCGCCGCCATAATAGTAGGCCGAGTTGCCGGAGAGGGTGCTGGACTCCGACACCGACACCGTGCCAGAGTTGTAGATACCGCCGCCATGGCCGCCATGGCCGCCATTGCCGCCATAGTAGTAGGCCGAGTTGCCGGAGAGGGTGCTGTGCGACACCGTCAACGTGCCAGAGTTGTAGATACCGCCGCCCCGGCCGGCCGAGTTGCCGGAGAGGGTGCTGTCCGACACCGTCAACGTGCCATCATAGTTGTAGATACCGCCGCCATAGTAGGCCGAGTTGTCGGAGAGGGTGCTGTACGACACCGTCAACGTGCCATCATAGTTGTAGATACCGCCGCCATATTTGGCCGAGTTGTCGGAGAGGGTGCTGTACGACACCGTCAACGTGCCACGGTTGGAGATACCGCCGCCGCCTTTCTTGGCCGAGTTGCCGGAGAGGGTGCTGTTCGACACCGTCAACGTGCCACCATTGTTGTAGATGCCGCCGCCATGGTCGGCCGAACCACCACTGATGGTGGCACCCTGTAGCGTGACGCCGTTACTTTTTACATAGAACACCCGCGTGGCGTTACCCCCGCTGATGGTCAAGAGGTCCTTGCCGGGGCCTTCGATGGTCAGTTGCTTGTCCACCACCAGTTGGCCGTTACCACTCTGCAAGGTGATCGTGCCCGTGACGCCGAAGTAGATGGTATCGCCTGTAGTGGCTCTGGCAATGGCCCCTCGCAGCGAACAGTCATCGTCCTCAGTGGAACAGGTATTCTTGGCAGGGTCATCAACCAGGGTGTCAACCGTACGGGTGGTCGCCGCTGGGGCCAAAAGGCTTGGCGCTTGCATAGCCCCGGCCGGCACGAAGCCCCCGCTCAGGGTCAGCAGCAGGGCTGCACCTGCCAGGGATACGCCCAGCTTGCGTTGCAGGCGTTGCATCCGCCCTCGCCTGAGCCTTTTCAGCCGTTCGTAGTGCAGGGCAAATCGCAGGAATAACGCTTCGCCTTTTTGCAACAGCAGCCGCAGTAGCCACGGTTTGTCCTGCGCTTGTTGCAACGCTTCGGCCAGCAAGGCCTGGGCCGCGTCCGCTGTATCCGCTGCGCTCATTGGATCACTGTGATCTTTGATCATCATGTATCCTCCTTCTCTCCTTCTCTCCTTGCCTTCTAGTCCTTCTAGTTTATCCGTAAGAACTTAGTTCTTAACAGGTTGCATACTACAATCACAATACCTTCGCCAATTTCGTTACGCCACCAAAACATGTAATTTGGTGGAGAGGAAGCGCCATAAATACAGGGAATTCAAATAGCCACTCCCTATAATCGTTCGATATTCACCCTATTATGGGGTGAATGTTGTCACGGATATAACTGGTCATCTCTAACTTTAGCTAAGGGAGTGAGATAATATACCAAAAACGAACAATTTGCACTAATACCTTTATCAGTTGATTCTGCCTGGCCTATTTCACCACCATGGCAAGTTCTTCTTTCACTCTTCCCATGACACCCGCCCAATCTCTGGCATAACGCTGGCGGAACAACCGGGCCTTTGGATACCAGGGAGAGTCGGAACGGTGGTGTTGGACGCGTCGATGCTCGAAATCTGGTTGGCGCTCTGGATATCGAAATTGGTGTCGGCGATATCGACATGAAGGATGTCAGGTT
>PIVW01000298.1 GCA_003353825.1 Chloroflexota bacterium | reverse complement strand
TCAACCCAAACAGCAGCGGCAAATCGTCAATTTGTTCGGTCTGAATCGTCATTTCTGTGTCCATGGTCATGGCTTATCACATTCTTGCTTTTCGTCCAAATTTTGAGCGAACCCAGAGTGTAGCGGATAGAACTGATCAAAATAGAATGATTTGTCCATTGGGGCAATTTTTATGCATCGGGCACAAGTAGTTCTGGATGATGTTCAGGCAACCACTCGACTAAAAAATCGAATCCACGTTTTCGACTCTGAGAACGAATTTTGCGGCGCCATATCGGCCATCCATCGACCAATCCGGGGTACCCCAACATGCGAATGATCTCACGGTATGGCGCATATTCCAGCAAACGAATTGCTGCCCAATCGCGATCAAGTCGTCCTACACGTTGGCGGCCGCTAAGAATCTCATGAAATTGGTGTTCATCAATATCGTAATCCCAAACATAGGGTAACAGCGATGTCATCATCAGACACTCACTTGAAATTACTGCAAGGGCTCATAACTGAGAGAGTGGTCAGAGCAAAAACATTGGCTTGAGCTTTCTCATCTATGGCCGAGCAAAGCGTAAACAGATACTTACTTTAGTGATTGTTCCATCATCGATTATATCATAGCATTCGATCTTGCAGATACGGGAGGGGCCTGGAGAGGGGCAGGAGTGCATTTCGATAAAAGCACCAGCCAAATAATTAATGACGAATAACCAATAATTATTTGTTAATGGAACTCCTCCTTATGAACGCCACAGCGATAAGGACTTAGGACAGAATTACGGTCGAGTCTTGCATGGAAATGAATTCTCAGTCCTAATCACATTGTTTGCAGCACTCAAACGCTATACGGCTGCATCCTTCATTAACAGTTAATTATTCACCGTTCACTATTAATTATTTCCTAAAGTCCTTCCCTTCCCTTCCCAGCCCAAAGCTTTCGAGGAGGACCTTATCCACAATCTGGCTAAAGAACGGAGCACATGAGTACGCCTATAACTCATCTAGGACACACCCATTTCGATTTTGGCGAAGCGATTCAACTTGACATTTTCATTCATGCCCGCGCCAAAAGTCAGCGGCTACCCACTCAACACCGCTGCTCACTCATACATGATTGGCTCACCCCACGCTAAATCCCACACCATCGAATGCAATACCAGATCGAACCACTCGTCAAATAGCTCAGGGGTGCGGCGCTGTGGCCAGATGGATCGGTCCCGATTTCAGGCCAACATTACCTGGCACCAGCACCCGCCGCCAGATGGGCGGCTGGATGTGCTTGAGGGTGATTGCAAGTTGGTGGATGGGGGTGTAGTTGTTTGATTGTTCTTGCATTGTTTCACCTGTTCATATCTCAAAGTGTGTTGGCGTCTGCCATGCCAGCCATCGCTCATCACCGATTGGAGAACCAAACACCGAAATCATCTACCGCTTGATAGTTGGGCGATTTTCGATCCACTGCCTTCATGTCTGCCAGCGGAAAATGATAGCGCTCGCGTCCCCGGCGGCATTTCATGATCACGCCGTAGGAATCATCCACATCCTCGACGGCTAAAACCACCAGGCGGTCGCCAACTCGCAGCGGTCCCCGCCTGTCACTTTCATACACTTCGGCTTCAAAGGGAAAGGAGAGATGGCGCTGTAAGTAGTCGGCCCAGACCCCCATCTGCTTCCAGTCGCCCTCCAAAACGGCCTCGCCTAACACGGCCTGAATGCGCTTTCCCTCTTCGCCCAGAGCCGCCCAGCCATGCAGTGCGCCTAGCTTGTCCCGGACTCTTTGAACTTCCCTGGCCGTGTCTCGGGGCGCTGTAGGCTCCACGTCCTCGGGAAACAGATAGAGTTGGCTCCAATCCAGCCCCTGCTCTTCACTCTGTTCGATGTACTCGGCAGACAGTGAGCGCAGGGTGATGCTGTCCAACTCAATCACGATTACAGGCGTATCCTGGGCAAGGCCAGAGATGTCGATAACTCGACCGTGCCAGCCGCTCCAGTCGCTTTGAGAATCGTCGGGGTCAGTGACGCCTTCTTTGATGCGTACGACGTCACCGACTTTGAATTTGGGTTGTGTTCTGTTCATGGTTGGATGCTGAATATAGGTGGTTAAAGTATGATAGCAAGTGCATCGATCTGGAACAAATCGCGAGGGCTATTCAAAATCGATCGCAGTAGTGAGAGTGTTGACTGAAATGAAATCAGACGCTGGCGAAACTTGGACGAACTCACAAAACAACAGTGAAAGTTCAGGGAAGTTATCTCAAGAAACGTCGGCATTTCGCTTCAAAATCATGACTTGACATCCTCTCCACCAAGCCTTTATACTTTCAACAGTTGAAGTATTAGAACATATGTCCTGTCATCACCTTTGAGGATTTAACTTGAAAAAACGACTTTCATCTGGGATCGGAGTCTGGTTCGAGAAAGAAATTGAAAATGCACTTAAAGCTATAGATTTTGCCAATAAAGACGTGTCTGAACTGGTACCGACGCCAGAAATGCAAGTCTATCGGCAAGGGTATCAGGCGGCAATAAACGCAATGGCTGCTTCTTTTGGTGTCAATTATCGGGCTGATGCTCCGTTGAATGGGAATCGAATAGAATAGTGATATAGTTCTGATTTGATTGCAGCACCTGAGAAGCAAGTACTTGCTTCTCAGCTCCATAATTACTACTTGCCGGCATCGATCAATAGGTCTGAATCTCCGGTGCTAACAATTACGTTTGCACCTGGATTTCGGCTCATTTCTTCCATTGCATGGAGGTACCTGTAGGCTGAGGCCCTGTCGCGGTTCATCTCTTCTGCAATACGTTGCAGCAATTCCATATAGTCGGGCATTACCTCGTGATCGATGAACTGAGCGGCAGTTTGTGCAGCATTGGTGAATTCTGCGAGCATTGAGGCTGTTGCAACTTGTCTGGCGCCTTCGATTACAGAATATGCTCCAACCTCAGCCTCGCTTTTCCGGGCGATTATGTCGCGTTCGGCTTCGGCATGCCATACAGAGAGGACTCGCTGTTGGACTGGTTCGGGTACGTGAACATCTATGATATCAACGAACTCCACGTAGACTCCCCATTTGGCTGTCCTCGCCCAGCTTTTCAAGTGCGCACGTTTAGCTAGCTCTCTTAACGTCTTGGCTGGCGGACCTGACAGAGGATCATCCGCCTCTCCGAACAATTGCTCGAGGCTAGTGGTTTCAACGATATCGTGTAGAGCTGCTTTGATGGCTTGTTCTGTCTCGGCCTTCCAGCTTTCTCCTCCGGCATAATAAACAGCGCGACCGACGGTGTTCTGAGAATAGCGAGGATTGCCCGGAAGAATACCTTTGAAAATGACACCGACTTCTTGTGGCGGATCGAGCACGAGATTTCGTTGCATTTGATCGCTGATGGTCTCGATCCGGTACGAAAAGCGTGCGTTAAATCTTAGCGGTATTCCTTCGCGTGTGGGTATTTCTTCCACAGAAAGGGTCCCTTTCTGTGGACAGAGATCGATCGTCGTTTTCACGGTCTCGAACATCTTGGTTGTATATATCCCTGGCCCTAAAATTCTTGTGATCTGTCCTCCCCATTCTAAGACGGCGGCGTTGCGTGGTTTGATGATGAGGATTCCCGGACCGCCGAAGCTGGTCATTATGTTACCACGACTTGCGACTGTGATTTCGCCATCGCTGACAATAACGTATGGAAGTTGCATCCCGATTAGTCGGGCAACTAGTACGTGCATCGCTTGATAACGCGTCACACCTAAGTAACTTGACAATCCCAGCACCCATTCGCTCGAAGTGTATACAAGGAGCAACAATCCTGCTACCACTAGACCTGCGGAAATAACTGCCGATGCTAGAATGGTTCCAACCAGATCATTGGCTGTGTCGCTGGCGCCGGAGGTAATCTGTTGTGCGCTAAAGAAACTGTTCAGGATTATTAACACGATGAACCACATATACATGATGGCCAATCCAACTCTGGCATATGCGTCAGTTAGAAAGATGATAATGGGCACCACTATCACAGTCATCGATATGCCACTTCTTGGATCCACCATGTAGGCAGCGACTAACACCAGCCCCAGAACAAAAGCGATTAGTTGGCGACGTCTACGGTTCATAATGTTCCGAGCCTTAGACAAAGAATTGTCTATTGAAGAGTCGTAATTCAGACCCGTCTCGTATTCGATTTCTCTCGACAGTGTGTGGAATACTCATATTGAAACTGTGCCCTTTAATCTGAGTGCGTTCTCGAAATTGTAACATAACATCCCTTTTCGTCTAAACTGTGCCCGCCTCGCACAACCCTCAGTCGCTTCGCTATAGTATTCATTATGCACATAGAGGAAATGTCAGTAAACAGCTGCGTTGATTGCCTCTTTCACACACTCACAATTTCAAACTCAAGTTGCAGCCTGACGACACCACCGCTACAATGCGGCTATGGCTATCGATACCCCATCCCCATCTCGACCTCAACTCGATCCCGAGCGAATGCAGATCGCTCGCGACCATGCACGCGAAAACAGACGGCTGATGCCGCTGGAGTTGGCTATTAGCGTGATCTACTTTGTGGTCTGGGTAGCCTGGATCAACGTTCCCCTGATCAACTGGCTGGAGCGGACATTTGCCAGTACTGATTTACAGGTCTTGTTCTACGTCGGGCTGTTTGGTTTGGGAATGACTGTGATCAGTCTGCCCATGGATGCCTATCACCACAGCCGCTCGGTTCGCTATGACCTGTCAGTGCCAACCTGGCGGGGCGGGGCGATTGACCTGTGCAAAGGGCTTCTGGATCAGTGTCGTGCTGGGCTTGGTCGTGGTTATGGTGCTCTACCGGCTGCTGGCGGCCTATCCTGATACCTGGTGGTTGTGGATGGCGGGCTTTTATCTGCTTCTTACAGTCTTGCTCGCTCAATTGGCGCCGGTGTTGATCATGCCCCTCTTCCTCAAATTCACACCCTACGAAGATGAAGAACTGACACCACGACTGCAGACTCTGGCCGAACAAGCCGGCACACAAGTGCGCGGCGTCTTTTGCACCGATCTTTCCAGTCAAGACCACGGCTGCAAACGCCTGGCTCAGCGATTTGGGATGCACACGACGTATTGTGTTAGGTGATGTTTGTGCTAATGAATCACCCCTTTTTAGTAGGAGCCACGCAAATTCCGAAAAAGCCCTGAAACGTTTGTTCAGATCACAGAAAGCGGCATCTGCTAAATAGATGCCGCTTTCTGTTTTGTCAATCGCAAGTGAGGTCGCTTGCTAACGAAACTTTTGAAGGTGAATTTGCAGGAGATCCTCGATCTGTACCAGTTCTGCGGGGGTGAGTTGCCAATCGGCTGCGGGTGCAGTCTGCACGATCTGCTCTGGCCTGCGCGCACCGACGATAGCCGCCGTCACACCGGGCCGAGATAATACCCAAGCGATGGCCAACTCTGCAAGACTGCGGCCACTACCCTCGGCAATAGGTCGGAGTTGATCGACCAGGTCGAGAATTGCAGTAAAGGCCGGTTCCTGGAAATCGGCCTGGTGGTGTCGCATGTCATCAGCAGGCAGCGATGCCAGCCGTTCTTGGTTAAAAGCGCCGGTGAGCAGACCGGTTTGCATAGGGCTGTAAGCGATCACGCCTATGTTTTGTTCGGCACAATAGGGCAGTAACTCATGTTCGATGTCACGACGGATCATACTGAAGGGCGGCTGTAATGATGCGACCGGGTGTATGGATTGAACGCGTTTGAGCTGATCTACACTGAAATTGGAAGCACCGGCGTAACGGATTTTGCCCACCTCAACCAGTCTTGCTATCTCCTCCCAGGCCTGCTCGATATCTTCATCAGGTTGGGGCCAGTGGATTTGAAAGAGATCGATTACATCGATGTCCAGGCGGCGCAGGCTCTCCTCAACCTCCTGGCGAATACTCCAGGCTTGAAGGCTGCCATGGATCTGGCCCGAACTGGGATCGTCCCAAACCCGGCCACACTTGGTGGCAATGATCAGACCATCTTTACGCCCCTGGATGGCCTGCCCGACGACTTCCTCACTATGCCCTAGCCCATAAGCAGGGGCTGTATCAATCCAGTTGATACCCAGATCGAGGGCTTGCTGTATTGCGGAAACGGAATCGGCATCATCCTGCGGCCCCCAACCCCACTGCCAGGGCCCGCCGATAGCCCAAGTACCCAGTCCAACAGTCGTGAGATGTAAATCGGTAAATCCTAGCTGTCTTGTTTGCATCGTTGCTCCTTATACGTATTGCTGGAAACGTCACACCACTATGATACTGCCAAATAACCTGTTACTCCCAATTCGTGAAACTTTGAGTCAACGCGCAACGTCCGTCCCAGAATTGACGATCTTAGGACGGACGTTTTTTCAGCGTAGCTTGATGCATTGGCTATTTGATAGCACTCTTGAATGCCCTCAATGCCAACCCCATACCAAGCGCTGCGAAAATAGCGATCACAATAAAACAGATCCATAAAGGGATCATATCCACATTGCCCATCTCAGGTACAGGAGCCATCGTGATCAGCCGCAGGCCGGTCACGGCGTAAGTGGTCGGGTTCAAGAGTGCGCCGATTTGCATCCAGGTGGGGAGTGTTGCTAACGGGTAGAGCGAGTTACTCCAAAAAAGCAAGGGCAGTTGCAACATGAAGATCATCATATGATAGCCAGCGGAACTATCGGTTTTGGAAGCGACGGCCAGGGCGATACCAGAAAAACCAATACCGTATCCGCCGATCAAGAGGAAACCGCCCAACCAACCCAGGGGACTGGCGCTCAGCCTTGCCCCCATCAGCACGCCCACAACCAAGATGATGATCGACTGAATCAACACCGTGGTGGTAATACTGAGGGCGTTGCCCATCAAGATACTCAACCGGGGAATGGGTGCGACCAAATATTCCTTGACAATACCTGCCAATCGCTCGCTGAGCCAGGTTGAACCCCCACCAATGGCTGCTCCCACCGCCGTCAAAGCGATGATACCCGGCAGGATAAAGGTCATGTAGCCATCGCCATTGCCTGGCGTGGTCGCCCCCATGAGGCTGCGCATGCCCACACCGAAAAGCACGACCCACAAAATCGGCTGAAACAGAATTCCAAAAACTTCTTCAGAATGGACCATGGTCTTCTTCATCTGCTTTTGCCAGAGTATGATTGATGCGTTCATAGTTTGTTCTCCTATTTTAATATGCTAAAGCTTACGCAATTGAGGACTGAAGTCCTGCATCGTACTAAAATGTGACTCTTGTCTTGATAGGGCTGCCAGTCTTTGTCTTCAACTACTTATCTCGCAATTGGCGACCGGTGTACTTCAGGAAGACAT
>PIVW01000864.1 GCA_003353825.1 Chloroflexota bacterium | reverse complement strand
CTGGCGGCCTGCAGGTGCTAACGACTCAGGCTATTGCTGTAGAGACAGGGGAGATGGTGGATCCTGTCCATCGCATGATGTGGGGACTGGTAAGAACGATACAGTCCGAAATGCCAGAACTAAAGGCCCGTCTCATCGACGTGGATAAAAGAGCGCCGAACCTGAAAGGGGTCATGGAAGCGCTATGGGGACGGGGTCTGGAGCAGGAATCCCTGTGTGGATATCGCAACGGAAGCTGGTATAGTCCCCGGCTGAGCGCTATGACAGCAGGTCGAGGGCTGAGAATCCCCCCAACAGGTGCCTGGCGTTTGGAAATCGCTGAGCGGGGCGATTTGACAAACTTGAACATACGCTCGGTCGAAGTGCCGGCGCCGGCAACTGGCGCAGTGCAGGTGGCAGTGCGAGCGGCAGGCTTGAACTTCCGAGATGTGTTGAATGCGCTCGGCGAATATCCGGGTGATCCGGGTGCGTTGGGCGGTGAGGTGTCAGGCGAAGTGGTGGCGGTTGGCGCTGGTGTGACCGGCTTGCAGGTAGGCGACAGGGTCTTCGGTCTCTGCTTTGGCGCCGGGGCATTTGCCTCACGCTTAAACGCTCCTGCATCAATGATGAAACGCCTGCCGGAGGGGATTACGCTCAACGAAGGGGCGACACTGTCGGCAACCTATTGTACGGCGCTCGCATCCTTCCAGATGGCTGACTTAAAAGCCGGCGAGCGTGTGCTCATCCACGCCGCAAGTGGTGGAGTAGGACTAGCCGCAGTGCATCTTTCCCAAACGATCGGCGCCGAGATCTACGCCACCGCCAGTGAATCAAAACAAGCATACTTGAGAGAACTTGGCATCCGCCACATCTACAACTCGCGCAGCACTGACTACGGTAGCCAGATTCTATCTGATACGAAGGGTGAAGGGGTGAATGTGGTACTAAACAGCTTGACGAGTGCTGGATTCATCGAGGCCACTTTGGAGGCATTAGGAGAGGAAGGGCGGTTCGTCGAGATCGGCAAGCGAAATATCTGGACAAGTGAGCGGATGCAAGCAGTGCGTGCAGACGTGTCATACCACATCTTTGCTCTGGACGAATTGATGGAAAATCACCCCCACGACGTGGGCCAACTGTTAGAGGAGATTGCTGACCGTCTGGGAAGAGGCGAACTGCAACCGCTGCGCCATCGCATCTACCCGATGGTGCAGGCCGAGAGCGCCTTTCGATTCATGCAGCAGGCGCGCCACATTGGCAAATTGGTGCTGATGCCTCCATCAGAGGTATCGGTTCGTTCGCAGGGCAGCTATCTCATTAGCGGAGGTCTTGGTGCTTTGGGCATGGAGGCAGCGGCGTGGCTGGTGGAACAGGGCGCACAACGGATCGTGCTCAGCAGCAGGCGACCACCAGGTGAGGCGACACTAAACGACCTTGAGGAATTGCGCGACCAGGGGGCGATCATAGAGGTGATCCTGGCCGATGTCGCCAACCAGACTGACGTAAGCAAATTGATCCAGAGAGCCAATGAAGAGGCTGACCTACCATTGCGCGGCGTAATTCATGCCGCCGGTGTGCTCGACGATGGCGTGCTGAATGAGCAGAATTGGCAACGATTTGAAACTGTGCTCAAACCCAAAGTGCTGGGCGGCCATTATCTGCACGAAGCGACAGAGCACCTGCCGCTTGACTTCTTTGTACTTTACTCATCGGTGGCGTCGTTACTGGGATCAGCCAGCCAGAGCAATTATGCTGCCGCCAACGCCTATCTGGACGGACTGGCCCAACGGCGTCAGGCGCAAGGTCTGCCCGCACTCAGTGT
>PIVW01000863.1 GCA_003353825.1 Chloroflexota bacterium | reverse complement strand
CTTTTGCAGATCAGGCCAACCCCCCCTTTTCGTCCTCACTTCTCCTATAGTTGATGCCTTATTTGTGCGGTCTCATCCCCGACTCGATTCTATTCAGATCCATGATTGCGGCCATGGCCGAGCCTTATACGGAAGCATTGGCTCAGTCTCCGATGCCAGCTTCACCCCGGTGCTGCACACCCTGCCTAACGAAGGCCTGACAGAAGCGAGACTTAATGCGTCACCGATGCGGAGGGATTGCAGCGACGTATCGTAGCCTAACAACAGGGGAAGGTAAGTGGAACTACTGAAATGTCCTCTTGACAAACCCACAGCTTGTCGCTATGCTGGGCAACGCTTAGGATAGAGAACTCAATGACTTGCGGAGCTCTTCCGCCATTTCAGGGAGCAATTTGGCAAGTGATTTTGTCCCAAATCCTTAACACCGTATCCCTTGCCCCGGTGGCCAACTTTCACTCAAAAATCAATGGGTTCCCCCATGTTGTATTACTGGCTAGGCTTCAATCGAATCCCTGGTATTGGCGCGAAAAAACTACGCGCACTGATCGACGCGTTTGGCGACGTTCAAACAGCATGGCAGGCGCCTGCCTCCGAGTTGGCCGCAGTCGGGTTGGATCGCCGAGCACTTAACAACTTACTCAAACTCCGCGTTGAGCTGGACCTGGACGAAGAACTGGCTCAATTACAGCAGGCCAACATCACGATCCTTACCTGGGATTCGCCGACCTATCCCACCAATCTCAGGCAGATTGACAATGCCCCACCTGTGTTGTTCATGCGTGGTGAGATTCTGCCCGAAGATGATTGGGCGGTCGGCATCGTCGGTACCCGTCGAGCGACAGTCTATGGTCGGGAGGTCGCCCTTCGCTTAGGCACCGAGCTGTCGCAGGCCGGCGTTACAATTGTTAGTGGCCTGGCAAGAGGCATCGATGCGGTCGCCCACGATGCTGCACTCAAGGCCGGTGGCCGCACCATTGCCGTTTTAGGTAATGGTTTAGACACCATCTATCCGGCCGAGCACCGCAATCTGGCCCGAGCGATCTTGAGCCAAGGAGCGCTGCTCAGCGAGCATACCTTGGGCGTGCGGCCCGAAGCACGTAATTTTCCGGCCCGCAATCGCATCATTAGTGGCCTCAGTTATGGCGTCATCATTGTCGAAGGTCGCTGGAGTTCAGGCGCGGTGATCACAGCCAAACAGGCCTTGGAACAAGGCCGTGAGGTCTACGCCGTGCCCGGTAGCATTCTTGCCCCTTCTAGCGAAGGCCCCAATCGTCTGATCAAAGAGGGCGCTACACCAGTCTTGGATTCTAACGACATCCTGGAAGCGCTCAACCTCACACAAGTGGCACAACAGCTGGATGCTCGCTATACGCTGCCCGATGATCCCGTAGAGGCGCAATTGCTGGACATGATTTCCGCTGATCCTAGGCACGTGGATGAAATCCGACGCCTTGCAGATATCCCCGTCGAAGATGTAACCAGCACTCTGGCATTGATGGAACTCAAAGGCATGGTTCGGCAAGTGGGCGGCATGCAATATGTGCTGGCCCGAGAACCCGAAGTGGTCTATCGTATCGACTGACTCGAATTACCAACTCTCCTTTCACAACCTATCCCACCAAATTTATGGAAGCTTATTGCGTTAAATGTAAAACCAAACAAGAGGTGCTGGATCCGACACCCGTATTTACATCCAATGGGGCGCCGGGTACGCGCGGCCAGTGCAGCGTCGGCGGCACGAATCTGTTCCGTATGGGCAATACACCCGCGCACGAAGGGCTGGAAAAGCCCCCCCCCGCACCC
>PIVW01000862.1 GCA_003353825.1 Chloroflexota bacterium | reverse complement strand
TCAACCTCGCCGTGAATTATGGTGGCAGTTTACTTATTTGCTAGTGCGGTGATTCAAGTTAAGTAAACTGATAATCCTCTAGCCAGCCTCCTCGCAACCAGTTGTTACACTGGTTGCTCATTTGACGATGATAATGAGGAGACTGACATGTCACATTACTGCGGAATTGATTTACATTCAAACAACCACTTGGTTGTCGTGATAGACGAAGACGACAAGCGGGTTCTGGAGAAGCGCCTGGATAATGATTTGTCATTGACGCTCGAGACACTATCGCCCTTCCGGGAGAGCTTACATGGCATCGCTGTCGAATCGACCTTTAACTGGTACTGGCTGGTCGATGGCTTACAGGAACAGGGCTATGATCTCCACCTGGTCAACACGGCGGCGGTCAAGCAATACGACGGATTGAAGTACAGCGGTGACCGCCATGACGCTTTTCATCTCGCCCATCTGATGCGATTGGGCATATTGCCGACCGGGTATATCTATCCGAAAGAACAAAGGGCGGTCCGGGACTTGTTGCGCCGTCGCCTTTTTCTGGTGCACAGCGCCAGCGCGCAGCTCATCAGTGTGCAAAGCCAGATCTGGCGTACGACAGGCCGGCGGATTCGATCGGCTGATCTGCGTAAGCCTGATTTTATCGCGTCCGGTGTCGAGGGTTATACACTGCAGGCGGTTGAGGCCGGATTGGCCGTCTATCAGGCGGTGCAACGAGAAATTGACGCTCTGGAGCAATCCGCGCAGCAGGCTGTGCGCCTGTCAAACGACTTCAAGATCCTGCAGACGGTTACAGGTATTGGAAAGATACTGGGGCTTACCATCATGCTCGAAACCGGGACGATCGAGCGTTTTGCGGGACCTGGCAACTACGCATCGTATTGCCGCTGTGTCGATAGCCGTCGCGACAGCAACGGTAAAAAGAAAGGTGAAGGTAATGCCAAGGCGGGCAACAAGTATCTCTCGTGGGCGTTTTCCGAGGCGGCTCATTTTGCCGTTCGATTTGAACCATTGGCGCAGCGATTTTATGAGCGTAAGAAAGCCAGAACCAACGGCATTATCGCGATCCGGGCAGTGGCCCGGAAGTTGGCCAGGGCGACCTGGATGATGCTCAAGCATCAGGTACCTTATGATGCCAGATTGATGTTCCCGGGATAGGTTTGGGCGGCCGGGATTAGCCAGTATGGTGAGTGGTCAATCCAGCTTAACTGATTGGACATCCCGGTCGGCCATTGTTGTTTTCGTTTCGCCCAAGCCGTGAGCTGTAACGTGAGTGGACAGCAAACGCTGAACCATCGATTCTGTGAAACTCGATTGGACACGGTTTGGTACCGAAGATTGTGAGGGGCGCCTGAGCGCCAGGGGTCGGAGTCCCAAAAGACTTCGCCTTGATCCAGATGGGTGACTGGTACGAAGCGTTTTGCATCGATACCAAAAGCTAAGACATAACGGATGCGAATTACGCAGGCAGCAATGGACAAGATAACTACTTATGCTATTTTCGGCAGGGAAACACCTTGCCAATTGACAGAGGCCGGCTAATGGGTGTCACCATATTTCCAGCCTAGGCCTCGGATCCGACCATATTTATACGCCTGAGAAATTCAAAGGTTCTTGGAGTATTCTCTCTAAACCCCTCTAAATCGACTTCTGCAGTGAGTTTTAGAAGTGCGTAGCCATGATCATTAACATGATGAACACCTATCTCGGCAATTTCCATCATGTAAGCCAGTACCAGACCGGCAACCTTCCTGTCATCAGCTATATCGAAGTACTTCCGGGGCCATTTTTCAGTAAAATCCTT
>PIVW01000297.1 GCA_003353825.1 Chloroflexota bacterium | reverse complement strand
TTGCTCTTGCGGGTTCATGATGACCTCTCTTATGATGTGATGTTTTTCAGAAAGGTTTGCTCATGAACCCGTTTCCGTCAAGTTTCGTCATACTCCAAGTTCAACTGCGGTGCTACCGGCCAGACCACTGCGCAGGGATATACGCACAAATTGCGAGAAGACTGCCTGAGCACCTTTCTCGCTGAGAAAGTGTCCGTCGGGGCCCAGTAAGGGGATATCCTGCTTGCCACTGTTGTCGATAGGAACGAGGGGATTCACGCATACGATCAATTGCGCCCCCGCTTCTATGGCAACGTCCAGACTGGCATTACCCCGTACAGCGCCATCGACGAACTCATTGACCCCTATACGGCCGGGGCGGTAGAGCAAAGGAACTGCGCTCGAGGCTGCCACTGCCCGGCTGATTGGAACATCCCGCCAGGGTTCACGTCCAAACACAACGCGTGAACCCGTATCCAAATCGGTAGCAATGATATACAGCTCTTTACTAACATCGTCGAACCTGTCGCTCAATGCCCGCTGTTTCCAGACATCGAGCAGGAATTCGCTTAAGGAGTGGTTATCGTACAGGCCGGAAGGGAGGGCTTCGATCATCGACCAAAGGAAATCCAGTGCATTCATATCGCTACGATTGCGAATATAATGCGAAAAGGCGTTTTTCAGAGTGATGGGCAACCGCCATCCTTTTTTGGCGAATTCGCGGGTATTGAGATTAAAGAGATGATTGGGTTGGATGCGATTGATTTCAGGATGACTGCCATCTAACATTTGCATCATCTCACCGGGTGAGATCCCCTGCGCAAGCATGCTTCCCACCAAGGCGCCCGCACTGGTTCCCACCACGATGTCAAAATCGCCCACCGCGCGGTCGACGAGCAACTCATCAATAGCACGCAATGCACCGATCTCTTAGACGGCGCCTGCCAGCCCTCCGCCGGCTAAGACTAACGCCGTTTTGGTCTTATTCTCGCCTGGGCGGTAGGGAGAATGCAGACTAATCTCTTGGTTGGAATGCATGTAATCGATTAGTCGCTATCTGGTGTTACTTCATCCGAGGCTGCCGTGGCTTTCTCGGAATCCTCATCTGCCGTAACTGCCTGCCGGCTATTCGAATCCTCTTGCTGTACAGATTCCAGGAGCAGGTCCACGCGCTCCATCAGCAATTGCACCTGTTCTTGCAACATATCGACATCACTGCTTGTGGGTACGTTGAGACGTTCCAGGGCTGCTTCGACACGAAAATCGGGCAAAACTTCTTTTGCAGCAGAGGAGGCGCCATCATATATCTCTCGCCGCAATCTGTCAGCTTCTTCCTGGGCCAACTCACCTCTGGCCACCAGGGCATCGATGCGACTATCAATCTCTTCTTCAATTAATCGCAACGCACCCAGTGATGAATGAAAGGATCTTCGCAAGTAATCCAGTGTGCCACCGCCGGTGCGGACGAGTGACGTAAGCATAGATTTCGGTAAGAACCCAGAACGTTTCTTTTCGCGCTCAAAAATAATCTGTGAGAGTATGATGCCCGTCAGGTCCTCACCGGTTTCATGGTCAATTATCTGAACATCCTCTCCTTCTTGGATCATTGCCGCGATATTATCAAGTGTGACATATCGTTTGCGATCTAGATCATACAGCTTTCGGTTGGGGTATCGTTTAATCGTGTGCATGGTCAACATAGGTACAGCTTCGAGAGATTGACTTCAGGTAGAGACATTATAGGTAGCTATGCCGCGGTGTGTCAAACCATTAGAGAAGGATGGTGGTGTTGCTACATTTTAGCCAACACTACTAAACTCGAAATACAAATGGATGCTTGCTAACGATGTCCCATCACGGATTTCGAGAAATTTCGAAATTTCCGACTTCCACCCATAACCAATTTGATTAAACTACGTCTTGATATATAGGCTAGCCTCAGGCGGCATGCGAGTACTATTGACATCCCCAACCTCCATCGTAGACAATCAAAAGAGCAGACGATAGCTTATGCAGCACTCCTTGGCAACCAAAACCACGACCCTTTCCCGCCGGGAAATCAAGAAGCGCGACAAACGACAGCGGCTATTGTCTGAATCGTTGCGCCTGTTCCGAGAACAAGGTTATGAACAAACCAAGGTCTCGGATATTACACGTGCGGCCGGAGTGGCAAAAGGAACGTTTTTTAATTACTTCCCAACCAAAGAACGCGTGTTGCTCGCTCTCGGTGAGCAGATGCTGGGTAAAATACAGCACATGGACGCTCGTGAATTCGCCGCAACCGGCAGTAGCTGTGGCAAGATCAAGCGTCTCTTCTACGCCCTTGCCCTCGGTCTGGATGCAGATCGAGAGCTTGTAAAGGAGATGGTGTATAGAGGTTTGCGGTTGCCAGATCTGATCAACGGCAATGGTAGCAATCGGCTGGATTTCCGGTCGATGTTGGTCTTGCTTATCGACCAAGGGCGTCGCCAAAGAGAAGTGTCATCCTCTGTGGATGCAGATTTCATTGCCGATTCACTCTATATGCTCTACTTTCAGCAAGTGGTGAACTGGTGCAGCAATGATTTTCAAGGCTCACTGGAGTTGCAACTGGATAAGGTCGTCGATCTCGTTTTTGATGGTATAAGCATCAAGTAGTTTACGAATTTTCGATATCTGTTTATCGCGTTTTATAGTGGCTATGTGACTGGGACTTCGGTCCCAGTTTTTTTGTGCTTTACAACCTTGCTGATACGATACATAATCTGAAATCGGAATACTTTGTTCGCTCACGGAAAAACGGATAACACAGATTTGTGTTGATTGTGGGACGGTAATTTTTGCCAATATTCAAAGAATCCGTGTTAACCTGTGCCAATCCGTGAGCCTTTTATCATTTCCGAACTGGGGTTACATAACAATTCGGGTGCGGCCCGGACATAGATTCAATTGAAATTTGTATTAGTCAACAGCACTTTGAACAAATGACACAATCTGATTCACTGAGTAGGCGCCCACCAAATGCCGGGGTTTCATCGACAAAAATGCCCGTAACTGGCAGTGTTCACTCCACAGCCAATGTTTAACATGTGCTTGACCAATACAGATTCAATTGAAATTATTCCAGGAGCAAATTCTTGATCATTCCGAACACGCTATCCCCACTCAGCAAAAGTGTTGTGCTGGCATCTGCCTGGGCTGCACATCACCGACATCTTGCCAGTTTAGGACTCGATGCCCCCCCCTCACCTGATGGAGATAGCGACCAAAGCTGGGATAACAAAGCTCTGGCCGAGTTAACGATAGCCCTGTGGGCACAACCACCCAAGAAAGTCGCACATCTGTTTGCTGTTCCAGCAGGTACGGCAATTCCATCGCCAAAATCTGGAAAGGTCGCAAAGGCAGCGCGCCAACTAGTCGCAGAACTGGGAGAGGGAAGGGCAAGTCTACGAAACTGGGCGACTGAAACTCAAGATATGACCTGGAGCCAGGCCGAACTATTGTTGGTCATGGAAGAGATCGAACCTTACGTCTGTGAGGCACTCTATGATGTTCAGCAGTTGGCGGTTGCGTGTATAGGTAGTTACAGTCAGTTGTTGGCATTGCTCGCCAATTCTAGAGAGTTAAAGTCTGGCCCTCTTTATCTTGAGTTGATGGGCGGCCTGAGCACCCCCGAAATGGCCGAAATCGAATCGATGGCAAGCGCTTCAGATTTGCGGCAATGGCAGCAGCAGGTCGGACATCGTTCAGAGCTATCAATCGAGTTGGCAACACCCCGTATTTCTGAAATATCACTCGATAATCTCGCATATTTCAAAATCGAGAATGGTGTGTGGAATCCCACTCAGGCCCGAAAAAGGCGAGAACAGGCCACGTCCGCTGTAATCGAGCAGGCCGGACTGCTACAACGGTCGAACATGCGCAAGACCATTGCACTGGCACAGGATGGACTTGTGGCTCATGCCAATGCCCTGGACGTTCTTGATCACGTCCTTGCCGCTGTACGGCGATGGAGCTTGGCCGCGGCCGAGGACGCACTACATAACGGTTTGGTAAACTCAATAGATGAGATCTTTTGGTTGGAATTGGAAGAGCTAAAGCAAGTCATGACAGGCGAATGGCATGATCGGGCTCAAGTGCAGCCGCTCATCCAACAAAGACGTGTTCAACCTGTGCAATCGCAGACACCGGTCACAAAAACAGAGGCGCTTGGAGTTGCCGGCCAGAGAGTGCATGCCAGGGTACAAAAGTACTCAAAGCCAGATGATGTCGGCGAGCCTGGTCCGCGTACTATCGCAATGGTCAAGGATACGAACATTTTGTGGACGGCGCTATTTCTAAATACTGCCGGTGTTGTGGCCACGCAGGGTGATTATTTAGGACATACAGCGCGTGCTGCGCGCGCAGGTGGTGTGCCGGCTGTCGTGGCGGCGCCTATGAGGGTGCAGGTTGAACAACATCGTGAAATCGCCCTTGATCCTCCTGATAACAGGGTCATTTACCCCATATAACCCGATAGTATTAGTAAGAACTAACCCCAAATCGGGCGGATGGGCCTAAAGTTACTCCTGATTTGTTATTGAAATCAGACCAGCAGACGTGTTATGCTATTGCTATTATCTGGTCAAGCTCTTGCCAGACGATTTCAGTTAGGCTACTAAACCTTCATTTCTAGGAGAGATTCTATCATGACAAAACGACGAGTAACACTCTTCCTTAGTTTTGCTCTGCTACTCGCATTGGTTGCGATTCCTGCCGCAGCACAAAGCTATCCCGATCCCGGCACCGGCTCGACCTATACCGAGCTGGCCAACACGACCGCCGATTCTGCCTCCGTTAGTATCACGTACTACGACCAGGGCGGTTCTAGCACGACCGGCCCAAATCGTACTGTCCTAGGCAATGGCTCTACTGCTATCGATCCTGCCAGCAGCCAGCTCCCGCAGGGCTACAACGGAGCAGGCGTGGTCTCCTCCAACAAGCCTTTGGCCTCGACAGTCAATACTCAATGGACCGGTGGCTCCGGTGACGGCTTCCAGATGGGCTTGTACTCCGGTGTATCCGCTGGTTCCGGTCGCATTTGCTTCCCCAGCCTTTTCAAGGTGGATGGCGCAATCATAGCTTCCTTCACGGTCCAAAACACCGGTACCGCTTCGGCTTCAATCAATATCGATTACTACAGTCGCGTCGGCACGCATGAGGGACAGTACACAGATAGCATCCCTCAGGGCGCGCAGCATACCTATGATCTGCGTACATCCAGCGCAACCGTCCCGAACCTGGCCGACGGTTGGGATGGCTCGGCCATTGTTGAGGTCACCAACGGCCAATCAGTCGCTGGTGTGGGTGTTGTGAACCAGAATGGTCGTTCTTCCACATACAACGCTCCTGACTGCGAAGGTCTCTCCGGCGCTACCACCTTGGTTGTTGCCAGTCAATTCCGTGTCTTCAGCGGCAGCGATTCCAGCGATACGAGCGCGTACACCCTCTGGTCTGCGGTTAATATCCAGAACCTGGAAAATTCAACCGCGACGGTTACGCTGGTGTACACGCCCCGCGCTACCGGCGGCCCAAGCCAAACCATTGCTGATGTTTCAATCCCCGCTAACAGCGTTGCCGGATTCAACACCCGTACTACACAGTTTGATCCGCTTGGCGGTAACTGGGATGGTGCTGTAACGATTACGTCTGACAAAGCCGTTGCAGCTAATGTCATTTCGCAGTGGAAGCGTGGTGGACAGTTTGAATCAGGCTACTATGCTGCTGCAAATGGTGCAGATGGGCTTACCAAGTTCTGGGTTCCAGGCGTGCGCCGCGTCGAAGCTGGCAGCAGCATTGACGATTACAGCGCTGTAATTATCCAGAACATCGGTGGCAACAATACTTCTGTCGAGACTAAATACTATGATCGCAGTGGCAACGTTTTGCACACGCAAACGGATTCATTGAATGCCGGCCAGTCGATTGGTTACAACACTCGTAACGATAGTGACTGGGATCCAAGTGTCCTTGGCGATTCGTATGAAGGTCATGCCGTAGTCGACAGCACCGGTGGACAGCCTCTCGCTGTCGTCTTGAATGGTATCCAGAAAAATCCCGGCGGCTCTGCCACTACCAATGGTGTAGCCCAGTAAGCGTTATCCGAATTAACACACTCTTTTCGTTACCAAATAACCAGCTCAGCGTGCTGAGCTGGTTATTTTTTTCTGGTTCTAGTTTATTCTGTGGTTGGTCTCCAGACCTGTACAAGAAGTCGAAATGAGGAGGTTGTGAAACCAGTTATCGTGATAGACGATACCATTGAGTTGGTGAACAGGGGAGATGGCCCGCTCACGACTTCTGGCCCTGGGACAGTAGGGCATGAAGTCGTGAAGGAGGACCCAGGAACGAATCTGAAGTTCAGCAGAAGTCCAGTGACCATGGAAATAGCGTGAAGCGAAAAGCCAACGGTCCAAAGGAATCATGTGTCGGTCAATCATGTTGCTGGTACGGTAGGCCGTGGGCAGGTCAAAGGCCAGAGCAAAGGCGTCAGCTTTGGCACAGAGCTTGAGAACGGCATTTAGAGCCGGTCCTGCCAGATTCTGAGTGGCCCAAAGTTGAAAATCAACGGTCTGGCATAAGAAATCCTGACGGTCAACTGCGTGATAGATATCCCAGACCTGTTGCTGAATCTCGTCATAGAGCGCCTGGTACCGTTTCTTAGTACGGTTTCTGATCTTGAGAAAGGCATGTAGGAAACACTGAATCACAGTAATAGTTGTGAAAAGAGCTAGCCAGGCCTTTTGGGTGGCTAACCAACCATCCGTGTTGACGGTCTCAGGTGTGTAGTCCGGGTCAACGATTTGGGCTTCCTCTTTGAAATAGCCATAGGCTTCGGTCAGGGCAGGTTCATCAGCGGCCAGAGCCAACGATGCACCCAGTACACAATCTGCCCCCACGGTGGTGGCGATGTATCCCTTCTCGCCGTTGAAATGAACGTGCTTTTCATCCGCCAACAGGTCTGTGGGCAAGCGGGCTGGGTCCTTGACCACAGTCCCGACGATCTCATAATGGCCCAATCTGCACATGATGTTGTACCAGTAGTCATCGTTGCGGCCAAAAACATAGGTCAATCCCCAGAACGGTACGCCAAACCGTCTCAGAAAGAGCACTTTCTCCACTTCGTCCGTGTAACCGGTCATGTACGGCATCACATCACTCGAACAAATCGTCACTACTCCTTGTTCTCCTCCCTTCAGCTTGATACGCCGAAAGTGTACATCTGCCAGTTTTACCGACGCAGGTAGAATGTCGTGTAATGTGTTTCCCTCCTCGATCACTCGGGGGAACAACTCTGGATATCTATCGATCATCTCATCTAACCATAGCCGAAATCGCTTCG
>PIVW01000861.1 GCA_003353825.1 Chloroflexota bacterium | reverse complement strand
GTACCTGAGTGGATACACGAGGTCAATCGCAGCTTTGGCGAACGCTATCAAGTCCCCTATTTGAGAGTAGATGAGGTGTTAGCGCGTGATGATGTGGACATGACCTGCATCTGTTCGGAACCGGCGCGTCACGCTCGCCTGGCCCGACAAACGATTTCAGCAGGTGTTCACGCTCTGGTTGACAAACCAGTGGCTATTACAGGAGCCGAGGCGACGGCACTCACGCGCGCGGTTGAGGCTTCCACTGCAAACCTCACTTATATCCACCATCTCTTCAACTATCAGGTGGATCGCGCACGCACGCTCATCGACAGCGGCCGTTTGTCAGTCCCCTGGGCTTTTCATCTGGATATCATCGCCGGTGGCGGGTTAGACCCCAATGCGGTCGAAGATTTCGCGATGGTGGTGAACCCAACGCTCAGTGGTGGCGGCGAGTTCATGAATTGGCTTAGCTACGCCATCGGCACATTACGCTATCTCATCGGTCTTGAGATCGAACGGGTTTATGCGCTATGCGACACCTTTTTCTTCGAGCCCCATCGCCAATTCGCTGTCGAAGACTTCGGCATGGTGGCGTTGCACTTCGAACGAGGTGTTACCGCTACGATCACGGCCGGGCGCATACCCTCAAAGATGGATGCAATTCCCGGCAGTTTTACCCTAAGGGGACAGGGGATCTATGGTCAATTCATGATGGATCAATTCCGACCCCGAATCTCTGTCGAAAAACCAGTGGGTGAATCCCCAACCAGCCTGCAACCATTCTCAACACCCCAGGGCATCGAACTGTTAATCGACGATTTCGTTCAAGCCATTCGCTCTGGTGCTCCACCTCGGGCGACGGTGCAAGATGGAGCGAAGATCGCACATGTGATCGACGCTGTCTATCGTTCCGTTGCCAGCGGTGACGTCGAGCCAATCTGAGTACCCGACCGATTTTTCTGATCTCCATCTTTCGGAAATAGTTCAGCACCCATCCGGAGCCTGATTATGTACAAACCACTACGTGGACCCGCCCTGAGTGAAGAGATCCGCACATACATCAAAGACTACATCGTGCAGAACAAGCTGCAGGCGGGCGACCCCTTACCACCTGAAACCCAGTTGATGGATGAGTTGAGTGTGGGGCGCAGTTCGGTGCGGGAGGCTGTCAAAGCGCTGCAATCGCTCGGAATCGTCGAAATCCGCCGGGGTGATGGCCTTTATGTGCGCGAGATCAACTTCGATCCCATCCTCGAGGTGCTTGACTATAGCATGCGCTTTGACCCACACATGTTTGCCGAGGTCTTTCGCGTGCGCGTTTGGTTGGAATCGGCTGTGATCGAAGATGCGGTACGGCAAATTTCAGACAATGATATCAGGCAATTAGAGCTGCTGATGCAGGAGTGGGAAGATGTCGTGGCTGCCGGCGAACTTTTTTCCGAGATGGACGAACGCTTTCATTGCATTCTCTACCAGAGCCTGCACAATCGTACGCTGATCATGTTGCTCGAAGTATTTTGGGATGCATTTGAAAACCTGGACATCGAGGCGATCCGTGATACCGACGCTGATGTCGCCTTGAAAGATCATTGGGACCTGTTGGAAGCGATAAAAGCCCGCAATGAGAGCCTGGCCAGAGAGCGTTTGATCTATCACTTTAGTCATGTTGGAAAGCGTATCGAAGCCGCGATTCCAACCTAAAATTTCCAGCGGAGCTCAGCCTCAAACCGCCGAGTTTACTCCAAGTGTCAGGTGTCAGGTGTCAGGTGTCAGGTGCCGGGTGCCGGGTTGTGCTGGATTTGTCACTTGCTACCTGACACCTGAC
>PIVW01000860.1 GCA_003353825.1 Chloroflexota bacterium | reverse complement strand
AACGTCCCGGTTGCCAGCGTCGCATGACCGACGATGGTTTCTGTATTAGCATATTGATATTGTGCATTGGTGTAGACGGTACCTTTTTTCATCAGGTAGCGGAATCCATCTTTACCAAAACCTGCCTGGTAACGATTGATCAGGTCACCGCGCAGACCATCGACCGTAATCTGCAGAACAAGCCTGATGTCCTGACTATTCTTTGCATTGGCTGATGATAAGGATCCGGAAAGGATCAGGACAAAAAATACAATAATGAAACATTTAACAAAGCTTTTTGATGGCATAATTGAACCTCTCTGAAATTTCAGCGATGCTGAATGGAACCGTTTTGCAGCTGAAAGTTTTTTATTCCCATTTCCTGCTCAGAGTTAAAGCTCTCCTGCCAAACGGCAGGAGAGCTTGATTTCATACGATGATAGAAAATATCCGTCTTACTTCTCTGGGGTTTTCATCATGAACAGGAATTCCTGCACAGCCTTCTTTGACTCGGGGCGCAGATTCTCGATGCCGTCGTAGGGCATGCCAATGGCCGGGCCTGCATCCGGGTACATGACCTTGCGTTTCATATGGCGCTGGATCATGCGGACTAACTTGGCGCCGCCCCAGGCACCGATCTCTGTTGATACCGGCCACTCTTCGCGCGTGTCGCGATAGAGGTCATAGAATTTTGCCAGAATGGCATTCTCGATTCCCCCCCCGGGGATCTCCATCTTGTACTGCTCCTTGACAATGGCTTCCAGCTTGTTGATGTTATAGAGGAACACATAATCACGGCGGCCGTTCGTGTCACCGTTCAACAGCAACGAGGTCTGATCAATGCCGTCTATGATGCGATCGGTGGGGATCTGATCCGAAGCGCCGCCCAAGCGGGCGAAGGTCGTAAACAAGTCTGTTACATGAATAATATCCCCAACGATGGTATCGGCCTCGATCATGCCTGGCCAGCGAACGTATGCGTCAACACGCACGCCGCCTTCCAGGGTGGAGCCCTTGCCGCCGCGGTAGATCATCGGGGTGTAGCCGGATTGTGGAGAATACTTGGTGAAGTGTCCGTTGTCGCCCATGACAACGACAAGCGTGTTATCGGCGATCCCCAGTGTGTCCATCTCGGCCATCAGTTCGCCGATCCATTGGTCCACCAGTTTCATCTTTTCGACGTAGATGCCGCCGTTCGGTGTGGTGTATTCGTCGGTGGTCGTACGCGGGCCAGTCAGGGGATACAGGGGCCAGTACTGAAGGAAGAAAGGTTTATCGTCTTTGGCGAGTTTGCGCAGTTGCTCGGTGACCTGCTTCTGATAACGCACATTCATCTCGTGGTACTTCGCCTCGTTCCAGCGCTCGCCGGGTTTCATATGTACTTCGCGGACAGGCTCGCCGCGTTTGCCCTCGACGCCGGTGACCATAGACGAAGCATCGGTGCGCAGCCAGCCATCGATGGTGTAACGGTCATCGTAGTTATTGTCGCCGATACCGATGGAGACTTCCTCGTCTGCTGCGTCATCGTGAAATATGGTCAGTTGGCCCTGCTGGTGGATCGGGAAGGCCGCGTAGTCAAAGCCCTGATGCGTGGGCCAGGCTTCCTTGATGTCGCCCATGTGCCACTTGCCGATGTGTACTGTATTGTAGCCTGACTCAGACAAGACTTCGGCAATAGTCACTTCTTTGTCTGCCAGTCCAAAGCCGGATATATCGACGGCAGTGTTGCCCATGCCGTTGCGAAAGGGATGGCGACCGGTCATAAAAGCGACCCGTGTTGGTGTGCAGGATGGCTCGGTATACATCCGTGTGAAACGCATGCCCTCATC
>PIVW01000296.1 GCA_003353825.1 Chloroflexota bacterium | reverse complement strand
TCATAAATTATTTGAATTTGCCACGCTGAAGGTATTGTAGGCTGCAATTTAGGCATATTCCCTCAAAATGGCGAAGGTATTGATGGTGGAGGATATTATTCCTGATCCTGCTGATTCCTGGGGGTCTGCCAGGCCTTGTGCCCTACCTGATCATGTGGATTGTAATGCCAAAAAAATCTTGATTTACGAGCGGTCACAATAGCGCTGCCACAGCAGATCCAATGTTGTTTTTAGGCGTGCTGCCAGTTGATCGGGTTGATTAGTGGTGACGTCATCCTCATTCTCGAAGATAGCGTATGGCACCTTTACATCGTTGATAATAATGGTGTCTGGAGCCCCGGCGCTGAATGTGGACCAATCACTCTCTTTATACAGGCGTTCTATCTTTTCATCTGGCAGTGCATGTTCGAGGATGCTGTCGGGGCGATTGGGGTTGAAGCGGCGCCGATTTTTACGCAAAGATTCCTCCCAGGAGACACTGATATACAGGATTGCACCTCGTCTCAACATGTCGGCCGGAAAGTGCTCAAAGGCGCTGGCGAATCCTCCATGTTCACTCCCTCGGGCGCACTCCACGATCGCCGTTCCCGTCGAATGATAGTCCGGCTGATCTCGGATCAACTTGCCGTAATCCAGGGCAAGGCGCTCGATCAGGACATGCCAGAGGTAATCGTACTTGAAATAACCCTGCTCATCACTGTGCAGTCGTCGCTTTCCCATCCTTTCCAAAATGGCATCCTCCTCGAACCAGGTCCACAGCATGGGGAAGTCATCAAATTCATCGAAAATCCCGATATGGTAGCGGGCTTGGCGGGAGGCATCGTTCAATGACTTGAGATAGTGGATGATCTCGCTTTTGCCCGCAGCGGGACGGGCAATAAGAAACAGGATATCAAATGTGGCGCTTTTCATACGCTGGTTCGCTCTCCAGAACTATCTTTTTACTACGTTGCAGTCGGTTGACGCTCACTGTACAATGCTCGCACAGGCACGGCTTCTTTGCAAAGTTCATCGATCCCCAACTGTATGTTATCTTCGCTGCAGTGATCATGGTGGGGACAGCACTAGGAATGGTGTTTTCGCCGCGAGCAGGGCAGAGTATACGCACGCTGGGTCCGAGTTTCTTCAAGGCATAGATTCCTTTGCCTGCAATGAATTCCTTTTGTATTATTGTATTGATACAGTTATGCAATCAAACAGTTTCGGACAAAAAAGGAGATGCTATCATGCCGGTAAAAATCTGTCTCCAGTGCGTCGTCTTGGTGTTTTTGATACTAGTCGCCGCAGCCTGTCTACCACCACTCGCCACCCCTGATGCCGTGACTGCCGATATCATAGAGGCAGGTTCATTAGAATTTCATGACGCGGCTGAGATTCTGCTGGCTACTACAACCAGCACCCAGGATTCGGGATTGCTAGATGATATCCTGCTCGACTTTCAGGCAACGACTGGCATCCAGGTCAAAGTTGTGGCAGTGGGAACAGGACAGGCGCTCAAATTGGGCGAAGCAGGAAACGCCGATGTATTGTTGGTCCATGCCAGAGCGCGAGAGGATGCTTTTATGGATGGCGGGCACGGTATCCGCCGCGAGGACGTGATGTTCAATGATTTTGTCATCGTGGGGCCAGAAGAGGATCTAGCCGGTATAAGAGGTATGATTTCTGCACCAGAAGCATTCGCAAGGATCGCCATAAACGGAGCCCTCTTTGTCTCTCGTGGTGATGACTCAGGTACGCACACTAAAGAGAAAGCGATTTGGGCGGGTACAGGGGTAGAGCCTGTCGGTAATTGGTACAATTCGGCTGGGCAAGGCATGGGCGCTGTCCTCAACATGGCCAATGAACAGCAAGCCTACACACTCAGTGATAGAGCCACTTTCTTGGCGCGTAGCCTACAAGGTCTCGAACTAAACATCCTCGTCGAAGGCGATTCCATTCTCTTTAATCCCTATGGCGTGATCGCCATCAACCCCAACAAAGGGGATCACATCAAAATAGATCAGGCGAATCAATTCATCGATTGGTTGGTTTCGGCGCCAACCCAAGAGGCGATAGCTGAATTTGGTGCGGACCGCTTCGGTTCACCTTTGTTTACGCCAGATTCAGTCCCGTGGCACGAGGCGAATTGATGCAGGATAGACGATCCTGAAACCAGACATGAAACTTATGACTTTGAACACAATAACACATGGAACTCTATCATCAATTCCGCATGTTATTCTGTCCAAAGTCCTTACCCGGAGATCGTTGTCATCCTCGCATATCCAGTGAACGGGAACTATGGATAAAACGCCGTATCTTCTCAATAACTTGGGGGAACTAACCCGTCCACGAAGGTTGACGTTCGGCATAGGTTCGTAGAACCCCGCCCCCAGTGCCCGAATTCATTCGGCCAGTGCCCGGGAATATTGAGAAGATACAAAACGCCCATCTACCAACAGATCGCTGAATCAATTTGCCAGGGGATTCTTTCTGGGCGCTACAGACCTGGCGAGGCGCTGCCAACCGTGCGTGAGCAGGCCGGCCGCTGGCAATGTACGCCGGGCACTGTGCAGCGGGCTTATCGTGAGCTATCCCGCCAGGGCATTGTCAGCAGTCAGCCGGGCCAGGGCACGCGCGTTCAGTCTGGATTTGAGCAACCTGTTGCCGGTCATTTGCGCTGTGCTGAACTGTTGCATCAGGCTGAATCTTTTCTCTTTCAATCCTTGTCGAAGGGACACACCTCTGAAGAAATTGGACTGGCAATGTTCGATGCCTTGGATCGCTGGCGAGCTAAGGTGGACGAGCCGGAGATAGCTCCCCGTGGCGCCCTTCGGTTCTCGGGCAGTCATGATCCTGCGATTTCTTTGATCGCCTCCCATTTTGAGACCCTTGCCCCAGGCTATCGTATGAACGTGAAGTTCACAGGTAGCCTGGGAGGCCTCATGGCATTGGCGCGCCACGAGGCGGATGTGGCAGGCTGCCATCTGTGGGATGGAGCCAGCGACAGTTACAACGAAGCAACGGTACGACGTGTGTTGCAGGGTGAGCGAGTTACATTGCTCACCCTGGCCTACCGTCGTCTGGGTTTTCTGATACCGGCCGGTTACCCTGCCAAAATCGCGGGCCTACACGATCTACTACGGGCTCGATTTGTCAACCGCCAGCGCGGTGCAGGTACACGCGTTTGGCTTGACGCTCAGTTGCATCGCCTTAACATCGATTCAAATCAGATATCCGGCTACGATGTCGAAGAGCCGACGCATTCTGAGATCGCCCGACAAGTGGCCGATGGCCGAGCCGAGGTGGGGTTAGGTATTGAAGCTGCAGCCCAGGACTATGCACTTGACTTCATCAAGTTGGCTACCGAGCATTATGATCTGGTTTTCCCTGAAATGACAGGGGCGCACCCGGCGATACAGGCGCTTATCGCATGGCTGGAAGGGGAAGAGGCCAGGACGATGTTCAGCGATTTGGGTGGGTATGAGGTTGGCGAGTCGGGTACCGTACGCTGGGTGGGCTAGACTCACCGACTTTTTGCGGACGGTGCTTCTTCCCACAGGTTTTTTCCAGTCGTTTGCCCGTGCGGATGCTGACCATCGCAGCGATGACTTCGTCGACGCCAATCACACATGTTTCCCTGCTCTTTTTGTCCTCAACCTCTGACGTTCACATCCTCTGACGTTCACATCCTCTGACCCCTTCATTCCCAAAAGAAATGTCACAGCCCCCTCAAACAAGGGGGCTGTGACATGCAATGGTTATAACAACGCAAGCTATATGAAGCGTATTAGCCTCATATTTTCCGGCATTCTACGCTTCACCGTCAGCTGCTTCTGCCAGTGTGTCGGCCACATCGGCCATAACGGTGGCTTCTCCGATCTCTTCGGCGCCGGCAGCGATCTCGGCAATACCTTCTGCTGCCAATTCTCCGGCCGCATCGCGTAACCCTTCCGCTACCGCTACCTCGACTAGGCCTTCGTCCGCCAGTTCGGCGCCGGTTTCTGCCAGGGTTTCGCTGCGTACAGCCATGCCACTGGCGACTATCAGGCGGGTCAGACCCTCTTCCATCTCGTTGGCACCCAAGTCGGCGATTTCGGCGCCGGTCTCGCTCATGGCAGCCGACAACACCCGTGTGGCGCCGGCGCGCAGGATGGATTCGACGGACAGGTCATGAAGTTCATCGCCCTTTTCTTCCAGAAACGCGGACAGAACGGGCATATCCAGCATGGCGACGACATCACTCACGGTTTCGAGCTGCCCGCCGATGGCGGCAATGTCCATGCCTGCCAGCAGATCATCTTCGCCCAGCGCGCCCACAAGAGCTGTCTGTACGGCCATATCATCAGAGGCTGCCAGCATTTCGGCGCCCTCCGCCAGATCGGCCACGCCGGCTTCCGCTACAGCTTCACTGAGTACGGCTGCACGCTGGGCCACGGCCATGGCATCGACACCGCGGGTGATATCGCTGACGCCGGCGGCCAGGGTCTCTCGACTCACATCAGCTACCTCAACAGCAGCTTCCAGATCATCGAGGCCCTGGGCAGTATCGAGCACACCGACCATGGCTTCTGCTTCAGCAGCAAGTTCTGCGATTTCCGAGGCTTGTTGGAGTTCGTTCTTGGTTTCTTCATTCATGCTAGTATCTCCTTCGAACAAGGTTGGTTTGGCTGTAAATATCAGATTGATTTGATGTTGTGATTTCGCAGAGACCCCATAGCCGCTACAAAATGCACAATATTATTAATAGCACAGGTTCTCTGTGATCACAAAATGTCAGAATTTAGCTCGTTTCCAACTCCCGCGAGTCCTCAGCCACTGCTTTGACCTCATCTTTGCTCAAGGCCTGTTTCAGCTTGGCTTCATCTTCATTGGAAAGAGAGGTTTTATAAACTGTCCCTCAGTACTTTTGTAATTCAGGAATGACCTTATCCTTATCGATGTCGAACAGGTACCTGCTGGCGAGCTTGCCATCCATCCTGGCGCACGGGTAGAAACAAGCGACGGGCACATTGGCGAAGCAGAGGAATTCGTGATTGATTTTGAAACCAACCATCTCACACATTTGGTATTACGAGAAGGACATTTGTGGGGAAAAAAGGATGTCACCGTACCGCTATCTGTAATTGAATCGATTGACACCGACACAGTCTATCTAAATGCCGACAAAAAGACCGTGGAGACCTATCCCAGTGTCAAGGTGAAGCGCCATTACCGCTAGCTCGAACAATTTGATACGCAAAAGGCTACCATCGTAAAGTGGCAGCCTTTTGCGCCTTCAATACACTATCACGGTGTCAGTTTAGCAAGACACCCGCTACATAGGGTAAAAGCACCAACAAAGCCAGGGCAGGATGGCCTTTTCTCGTTTCGTTACTGTCATCCCAACTAAACAGATGGATCGCCAAAACAAATGATAGAATTGTGCTGGCTGACAGAATCAGTACCGAGGTCAGGGGATCGTAAAGCGTATCACGGCCGTAGGCTAGCCCCTCCATGGCCTGGATGGCATGGGTGGTGGGGAGCAGTGCAGCGATAGGCCGCATTGATTCTGGCATTACCGTCAGGGGTATCATCAGGCCGCCAAGCAGCATAGAGGGTAAGAAGATGAGTTGGGACCACAAGACCACCGACCGGGCGCTCGATGAGATTACGCCGATAAGGGCGCCGATGCCGCCGAAGGTGAGGACCGTCAGCAGTGCTAAAAGAGCAAAGATACCCCAATTCTCGGGAACTGCTCCATCGAAAAAAGGCGCTGCTGTCACGGCGATAATCACCGAGGCGATCAGAGCATGGAACATCGTGGTGAGGGTGGGCATGGCGAGGATGGAAGTAGCGGGCACGCCATTGATCTTAAAACTACGGAAGACACCCTTGAGCCGACCTTCGACCAGAGGACTGGGGAGTCCGAGGAGGCAACTGGCCATGAGCGTGAAAATCACCATGGCCGGGATCAGGACTTCTTTGAAAAGAGGGTTGATTTGTGTCATGACCAATCCCATAATGGCGTAGAAGCCCAGGGGGAAGGGGTAGTTCATCATCATCTGCGTGGAACTGCGCAGACCGGTCTTGAATTCGAAAGAAAAGTGGGTGGTAAAGGCGCTCATTGCTGTTCTCCATGTGTGGTGATTTCCAGAAAACGTTCTTCCAGTGAGGGGCGTTCTACACGCAGATCGATCAAACGATCTTGTTTTTCTGAGATGTAGCCGAGAATACTGCTGACACTGGAGGCGGGATCGGTGCTGAAGTAGATACTATAGTCTCCTTGTAACGTATGTTTCTGAACGGCTTCGAATTCGACGTTGTTGGCATGCAGAATTGATTGTTCAGTCCGCACGGAAACTTTGGTGTAGGCCGAGCCGGTCGCCGTCAACTCTCTTGGTGTTCCCGCCGCTACGATCTCACCCCGGAGTAGGATGGCAACCCGATCGCTCATCTTCTCGGCTTCGGCCATATCATGCGTGGCCATGATGATAGTCGTGCCCCCGGCCTTGAGTTCTTGCATCAAGTCGTGCAACTCGGAACGGGATTCGACATCCAGGCCGGCGGTTGGCTCGTCCAGAAAAAGCACTTGCGGGTTGTGAGCAGCGGCAATGGCCAAAGATAATCTTCGTTTCAGGCCGGTAGAGAGTTGGTGATACTGGGTTTTGCGCTTATCACTTAGGCCCATGCGCTCGATTAAGTCTAGGCGGGGGGGGGTGTTGTGATAGGCGCAGAATAGTCGCATCGCCTCTTCTACAGTCATGCTATCGGGGAGGGCTGAGGTCTGAAGTTGAACCCCGATCAGATTGCGCAGATTGCGGGGTTCCCGGCTGGGATCGATGCCGAGGATGTCGAGCGTGCCTCCGTCCGCTTGCCGTAACCCCTCCAGACACTCCAGCGTGCTGGTTTTGCCGGCGCCATTGGGGCCGAGTAGACCGAAGATCTCCCCCCGTTGAACCTCAAAGTCTATGCTGTTTACAGCCACAAAGTCGCCGTAAACTTTGCTAAAATCTTTAACCTGAACGACTGTTTCGTTCATGCGGTTTCCTCCTCGGATGATGTTTTCTTGGTAGTTCTGTGGTTATCAATCAGACCATTGAATTGTCTGGCTGAAAGTGCGAAGCGCCCTCTAGCGCTGGGTGTTCATCGAATCTGACCCCATCCTACTAGGTTCGCCCTCTGGCGTCATCGTCCTTCCCAACCCTGTGGCATTGTCCGTTCGTACACTGTCCTGGTGGACAATGGCAAAGCTCCCCGCACAGAGTATAATGAAATGGGTGTGTCCTTTTTGAGTTAGAGCGTGCTCAGGCGACCTGCTGATTTGTGTTGAAGATAGGCTGTACGCGCTTGTGCTTGGCGGCCTGGAAAGAGATAATATTGTCGGAGGGTTGTGA
>PIVW01000295.1 GCA_003353825.1 Chloroflexota bacterium | reverse complement strand
ACACCAACGGCCACAGCGACCCCAACTGTTACCCCGACACCGATCCCAACGGCCACAGCCACCCCAACGCCAAGTACGCTGGAAGTCCGGGTGAACGTGAACAACAGTACTGATGATGCTGAGGAAAGGATTAGCAATGGTAACGTGAATCTGACCAGTTCTGATCTGGAGCTGGAAGGATCGCAAGTGGTTGGCATCCGCTTCCAGAATGTAACAGTGCCGCAAGGAGCCACCATCACCAAGGCCTACCTTGAATTTGAGACCGATGAAACGGGCAGCCAGTCAACCTTTCTGAGTTTGTCAGGGCAGGCCGCAGACAATGCCGCAACATTCGCTGGCTGTACAGGCTGTTTTGATGTGTCGAACCGGCCCACAACGAACGCAACGGTGGCCTGGGATAATGTCCCGGCCTGGAACAGTGTCAACGAAAATCATCAAACACCCAACCTGGCCCCAATTGTCCAGGAGATAATCAATCGAGATGGCTGGAACAGCGGCAACAGTATGCTCTTTTTCGTCAGCGGCAGTGGGAAGCGGACAGCAGAAGCATATAACGGAGAGGCCGATGCTGCGCCATTACTCCACGTAGAATACACAGTTATCAGTGCCACACCAACTTCCACCCCCAGTCCAACGCCAACTGAAACAGCAACAGCAACAGCAACCGATACCCCAACAGCGACCCCGACTGATACCCCGACCCCGACCAACACACCCACCCCAACAGCAACTCCGACCGACACGCCAACCGTGACGCTCACACCGACTCCATACAGTCTGTTCCTGCCGCTGATCCTTGGCGAGGTGACTGAGTAGCCTTTTTGAAGGCGTAACCTGGTAACCTTAAGAGGCTGGCAGCGTCTAGAGCGCGCCAGCCTTTTTTTTCGTAACAGCTTTGTGATAAGCCATATCCTATGAAATCCAGACGACTATTTGCAGGCGCCGCTCTGTTATTTGCAAAAACCTCGCCATCTCGAGTTTGGGAGTGGAGGCGAGTTGTTTTAACAGTAACCCTCATTTTATTGGCTACCTCCTCTCTCGGCGCCGGCGCCACCCTTTTCGCCGCTGAGGCAGAGCCAACCTTTCGCATCGAGACGACGCCCAGCGAGGGATTGGTTCACTCCCCCTTTACGACACAAATCTACGCCGACCATATACCAGATACCGGACTTGGCAGTTGGCAAGTGAATATCTCTTTTGATGTCGAGATCTTGCAGATCGAGTCACTCGAGTTTGGAACCGATCTCTATTCTACGGGACGCGCAAAATCCCTGGGGACGAGTAATGCCGTTATTCCAGGTCAAGTAATCATGTTTCAGCTTACGCTGCCAGGTGATCCGCTAGGACCTACGGGCAGTGATCTGCATTTGGCCACGGTCGTTTGGCAAGGCCTTTCAGGGGGGGAAACGGCGTTGGCGTTGGCCCCAGCTAATTTACAAAAACTTAAAGATTCCTTTGACGATGACATATCACCTATCTCGTTGACCGAAAATCGGGTCCGTGTCACGGAAGCGGATCGATCAGTGTGGTTGCCGCTGATTGTGATTACGCGGTAAAGGGCGCCTTTGCAACCGCCGCCGGATCACGGATCCGGCTCGTCACTTTGTCAACAACTAACCCAACATGCGGAGGGTCGAACGGTCGCACACTGGTTGCGAATACCGGTTTTAACCTGATCGGATTGGCCATCAGTTCACTCATTGCCTTGCTGTTGACACCCTTTCTATTCAGCCGGCTGGGTAGCGAATACTATGGTGTGTGGGTGCTGTGCGGTATCGTAATCACTGCCTCTTACCTGATGGATTTCGGGCTCGGGCGGGCGCTGGTACGACAGATCGCCCAGAGTAGTGGTGATAGAGAAAGGAATGCTCTGAATCATACATTTAACAGTCTCTGGTGGCCGCTGTTGGTGGTGTTAGTTGTGGTGCTGTTGTGCGGTTGGTATCTTACGCCGCTGCTGGCCGAAACTCTAGGGGCAACGGCTGGCACGAAGGCCGTCGTTGTCGACACCATGCGCCTGCTTTTTCTAAGTGTGCCTGCTGTCGGCCTGGGACTTATGCTAGCGGCAACCTTAGAGGGCGCCCAACATATGGGGCACAGCAATGGAGCTCTCATCGCCGCACGCTTACTATTCGCCATCCTTGCTGTGTTTGCACTGCTATGGGGGTGGGGGGTGATTGGGGTCGCCGCCGCGCATGTGATCTCGGTATGGCTTCAATTCCTGATACTGGCGCTGGCAGCCCTGCGTGTAACACCCGCATTACGGTTTCGGCCCCACCTCTGGGAAGGTCGAATCCTGAAAGCGCATATGGGCTTTGGGTCGGCCCTCCTCCTTACAGGTGTGATCGCACTGATATTTTCGGCAGGTAACAGGGTGATTTTGGCACGGTGGGTGGGGTTCGAAGCACTTGCATATTTCGAACTGGCGATGGTGATCGCCGTGCAGATATTTACCTTTGCGCTCATGGCGTCTCGAGCACTCTATCCTGCCCTGTCCGTAGCAATGGCTCAAGGGGGCGTAGAGGCTGTCAGACATCTATATCGGCGTGTACTGCGTATCTTTGTACTGATTTTGGCGCCCGCCGCCCTCTTGGTCATCGTCTTGGCTGAATCGCTTGTGCCGGTTTGGCTTGGTTCTGCCTCCGAGGCAACGGCCACTGCGCTACAATGGCTTGTCGCCGCCTGGGTAGTAGCTGCGCTTGCCACTGCCGCTTCGGTAGGATTTCTTGTGCTGGGTAAACCAGGACTGACAACGACCTTTTCCACTTACAATGCCTTGGCCGCTCTTCTGCTTGGCATACTCATGGCTCCAGCACTGGGATTATCAGGTGTTGTTCTGGCCAATGTTTTGGCGGTAAGCACCAGTGCTTTGTTGACATTGGCCTACTTCGGACATACCATCCAACTGGATTGGCGAGCGCACCTGTCCGCACTAGCGCCTGCGGCTGCACTATGGGCGCTTGTGTTATCGATTTTGATGCTGGCTTTGCAAAGCCTATTGGCAAAGACAGGGCTTATTTGGCTCTTGGGCTTTGCGCTAGGATACGTCGTTCTGTATGTTCTTGGGCTATACATATTCGGTCTATTGATTCCAGAAGAGTATGCATGGCTGCGCCGCCGCTCTGCTCTCCTTCATCTGCGAAGGAATGAGTCCCCGTGAATGATATAGATGTCAGCGTTATTATCGTTAGCTGGAACGTACAATCACATCTAACTCGTTGCCTGGAGTCGTTGCCGGCCGCTTTCAATGGAGCCTATAGCTGGGAAGCGATCGTCGTCGACAATGCTTCTGAGGATGGCAGCCCTGATATAGCCAGCAGGATCGGACCATCCACTCGCGTGATCGCCAACACCGAGAATCGATATTACACGGCAGCGGCCAATCAAGGGTTGGAAGTAGCAAAGGGCAGGCATCTTCTGTTGCTCAACCCTGATGCGGTGCCCCGGCCGGGTAGTCTGGCACGGTTGGCGGCTTATGCCGAAACGCACCTCGATACCGGTTTGACAGGGCCGTGCATTCTTGATTCAGAAGAACGGCAGGATCTTCGTACGGGCCGCCATTACCCAACACCCTGGTCGGAGTGTCTCGATTGGGCGGGGATAACCAGGCGTTTTCCAAAGAGTCGCTTCTGGGCGGCCAATCTACGCCCGCACTACGATCGAGCCCATACAGCCGCCGTTCCCTTGTTGTCGGGGGCTTGTCTGCTACTGCCCGAGCATGTGCCGGCGTCGTTACGCAAGCTAGATATGCACTTCCCGATGTATGCCGAGGATGTCGATCTGTCACGCCGTATCCAGCAAGCCGGGTATCGGACGGTGTTGGTGGGCGATGCTATCATTGCGCACGCGGGTGGGCAGAGCAGCCGACAAAATAGAACGCATGCTGCCCTGCTGGCAGCGGATGGTATTCAACGCTACTTTTGGAAGTGGCATGGCGCTGGGGCAGCGCAAAGGCACCGGTATGGTATCGCTTGCATCGCCCTGGTGAAATGGCTTGCATTTACAATATCCTGTATACTACTAAAATCACATTCAGTGTATGTTGAGAACAAAGGTCTTCACGGCAAGCTTGTTCGTTGGGCACTGTGTTTCTCGCCGAACACGATGCCAACCCTCGATTGAGACCACACCTATGTTCGAGAACCAAAATAGTTCGTTTGGCAATCCTTGTTGCTGCGCCTGCAGATATCAGGCGTCAGATTACTGATGAGGGTACTGCACTGCCGGCAGAGCGAACGCATTTGGGGCCCGGAGCGGCAGATTGTCAGTTTGGCCGAACGTCTGCCATCATTTGGCATTGAATTGGAGCTAGTGATGTTCCGTCGCTATGGCCGTCTGGATCCTATCAAAGGTCATTATGACCTCTTGTTTACAGCGAAACAACTCTTGGCTGAGCGTCCGGAACAGGCAAAGGCGTTAGGTCTGGCCGGCCAGAAACACGTCAGACAGGCCTTTCCTGTCGATTCGATGGTAGAAAGCATGGCATCACTCTATCAGAAAATGGTCTTTCCCGGCTCGGCGCGAGCACACGTAGAAGACCACGATCTTGCCCAGATATCGGCGTCCTTGTAGCTATAAGACTGTACTATGGATCAACCATCTACTTTGACAAACAGCAATGCGAATCAATTACTGGTCAGTGTAGTTATACCGGCCTACAACGCTGCACGAACGCTGCCACGTTGTCTGGCAGCGATCGCGGTCCAGACTGTCGAGTCATCAAAATATGAGGTGATCGTGGTTGATGATGGCAGTGAGGATCAAACGTTCGATGTGGCTGTGGCCGCCGGGGTCAAGGTAGAGCGAATCGATCATCAAGGAGCTGCTGTCGCACGCAATGTCGGCGTTTCCTGCGCAAAAGCCCCTGTCATCCTGTTTACAGATGCAGATTGTGAGCCCGCGCCTGATTTCATCGTGCGTATTCTGGAGCCACTGGCTGACCCGGACGTGAGTGGTGCTCGTGGTGTCTATCGCAGTAAACAGAGTCAGTGGGTGGCTCGGTTTGTACAGTTGGAGTATGAAGAACGGTATCGGCGTATCAGTCACTACCAAACCAGACATGGTTCGATCAATGCCCTGGATACCTCATATGCTGCCTATAAAAGAACAGCTTTTATGGCATCGGGAGGATTTGACGCCCAGTTCACGACAGCATCCTCCGAAGATCATGAACTTTCCTTTCGTATGTCGCAACAAGGCCATCTGTTTCGTCTGGCTCCTCGAGCGATTGTGTATCACCAACATGTAACTTCGGTACTTGCCTACGTTCGTCGCAAATATCGGATTGGTTATTGGAAAGCCCTGCTGGCAAAAATGCATCCACAGTATGCTGTTTTTGATTCGCACATGACCCAAAGCCTGAAGCTGCAGATTGTTATGGCGGGCTTAATGGGCATCTTATTGTTACTCTCTGTGATATGGCCCGTTGCATTGTGGCCCTTCCTGATCTGTCTGTTCATTTTTGTGATCAGTTCCATTCCTTTACACATCCTTGTGGCCCAGCAGGATCCTGCCATCCTCCTCATCACCCTCTTTATGCTATTTGTGCGGGCCACTGCTTCGGGATGCGGATTTGTCTGGGGGCTTTTACGCGCCTATCCTGATGCAGAGGAGGCCCGATCTAGCTTGAATTCGTCAAATCTGTAGCGTAGATTATCATTATCCATGTTCGATTGTAAACGCTCATCGCATCTTCTCGATATTCCGGGGCACCCACCGAATGAATTCGAGCTCTTAGGGCGTGCCGCCGAACGTCCACCCTTCGGCTACGCTCAGGACATGCCTTCGTGGACGGGTTGGTTCCCCCAAGTTATTGAGAAGATACAACTAATGTAATATCTTAATCAGAGCTTCGGCCAATCTTTCGATCTCTTCCTCTGTGTTCCAGAAACTGGTAGAGACACGTAAACAATTCATATGGGGGATTGTGCGAATGCGAATCGCGTGCGCGACCAGAGCATCATTCACATAATCTACATCCGTTCCCTCGGGCAGGTGGAAATGCAGCAGGCCGGCAGCCGCTTCCGGTGTGAACACCGTCAGGCTTGGCAACTCCATCAAGCGCTCCCGAGCATAGTGATGGATATGGTTCATCTGCGCAAAAGCCCAGTCCCATCCTACCGTGATATCCAACCATTCAAGCCCGGCCAGCATGCCATGCACACCCGGCCGATAAATCGAGCTGTTTTCATAGCGCCGGGCATCCGATGCCAGGACTAGATGTCCAAAGCAGTCCCAGGGATGGTCAGGATAGTCAGAGGGCAAAGCAGAATAGCCGGTGTAGGTGGGAGAGAGTGTGGCTTGTGCTTCTTCTTTCACGTAAAGCGCGCCAATGCCTTCCGGTCCACACAGCCACTTCTGGCCGGGAACGGCATAATAATCAACGTCTGTGTCATGCAGTGCCAAAGGTACGGCCCCGGCACTTTGGGCGGCATCCACTGCTACGCGGCAGCCATGGCCATGAGCGGCTGCGACGACTTCTTTGAGCGGTACAAGTGCTCCATTGGACCAACTCACGTGGGAGATGACCAGCAACTTGCTGTTGGGACCGAGTTCGTCGTCGATGATGTTGGGGATATCAGTGGGATCTGTATCGAGTAGGCAAAGGGTTTTAAGATTCAGGCCAAATTTTTTGCCCGCCAGAACCGCAGGCATAACCCCACCCTCATGCTCAAGATCGGTGACGATGATCTCATCACCCAGGCGCCAGGGCTGACCCCAGACAGCAGTGTTGAGCCCGTCCGTCGTGTTGCGCGCCAGGGCGACCTCGTGCGTGTGCACACCCATGAGCTTGGCAAATGCGGCACGCAAATCATGTGCTCGCGGCCTTTCTTCTACGACATTCACCTCATGGCGAATACGTCCCAATATAGCCTGATCGTGCGCAGCCGCTGCCAGGGCATCGATCACTGGGCGGGATAAGGGGCCACAAGTACCGGTATTCAAGTATGCATACTGGTTTGCGGCGGGCAAGTCTGCGCGCACGTTTTCAAGTTTGGTGTTCATTTTATTCTAATGAGCCGGACAGGGATCGAACCTGTGACCCGCGGATTAAAAGTCCGCTGCTCTACCAACTGAGCTACCGGCCCGTGTATTTAGCCGTGTCCGTGGGTCGAAATCGGCTGATTGTAAAGTATGTGTCCGCAGGTCAGACACATAGGTATTTTACACCCATTATCCTACCGCCGCAACATATAATGATCAGTCGGGTACGACTGAGTTGTTTAAATAGCAACTACGATTAGTACGATAACATGTTACTTTTGTATTGGTCAAGCGCATGTTGCACATCGGCTGAGGAATGAACTTCCCCAGTATCAGTCATTTTCGCGGTTGAAACCCCGTCATTCAGGGATGTCGGCTCCGAAAAAGGCGTGGGCCAT
>PIVW01000859.1 GCA_003353825.1 Chloroflexota bacterium | reverse complement strand
CTTTTTCCTCGGAATTAAGCTTGATTATGTATCTTTTTGCCATCATGAACTCCTTTTTGAATGATTCATGATACCAGACACCACCTCACCTATCATAACTTCTGTGGTGAGGTACTAGTGCCTTTGTGATATGATCCCGTCAGCCACCTCACCTCTCACACAACACGACGATTGTGTGGGAGGTGAGGTTACATGATGGTGAACCAGGGTCATTGTAGATGAACCGCCCTAATCCACTGAGCAAGCCTTTGATCCCTAATCAGAATCCGATTCAAGGAAGACTAAATATGAGATATGTCTTGATCCTATTAACATTGATGTTGATAACGAGCTCTTCCACCATGCCATCGACAGCGCAAGCGCAAGATCAAGAGTCGGCAGATGTTGAAATGGCGCCAGACTCGCCGCTTGATGCAGGAGACTCAAAATACTCTGTCGTTGTAGAGGGTTCCTACGCTTATGTTCTGGTTTATCCAGAGAGAGACATCGCCGTTTTTGATATTTCCGAACCATTGTCCCCCAGGCTGGTCGGACGTGTGCCCGCTCGTGTTAATGGGAAATGGGGTCCTTTCGACGCAGAAGGAGACCATCTGTATGTGTTAGCAGATTTGGACGAAGGGGACGAGGAAAACGGCATGTATGTTTTTGACGTTTCCAATCCTGCCGATCCCCTATTCGTTGGTTTTTACGGCCATTGGCACGAATTTGAGCTCATACTGATAGAGGACCAAACTGCGTATTTATCTAGCAGTTGGTATGATACAACTATGATTCTGGATGTTTCCGATCCAAGCTTACCGACTTATGTTACCAGTGTCGGTATGGGATGCTGTAATAATGGTATACGAATTGTAGATGAATACGCGTATTTCGTGACTGACGTAAGGGTTGTTATATATGATATCTCGGATCGTTTAGCTCCGGTTCAACTCAGTTATTTTGTTCCCATTGAACCGCCTGAGCTTCACTCGGCTTGGATACTAGACATGGCCGTAAACGAGAACTTTTCCTATGTGTCATGGAAGACGGGAGGTAGCAATGATAGGTATTACCTCACCATATTCGACATCCGAGACGCTACAAATCCAATCCAAGTCGATCTTGTCGAAATACCTTGGTGGGTCAGAAACTTGATTATCGAGGATGGATTACTCTACTTCTCTTTGGCGAACTCCCACCCTGGCTCACAGGGAATGGAAAGCGGTATCGGGATATATGATGTATCGAATCCACAAGACCTTCGGCTGGTAGGGCTGTGGGATGTATCAGGTGACGTCTATAGTCTCGATATCAAGGACAACTGTGTTTTCTCGGCGCCGAGGGTACTTGATTCATTGGGCATTAAAAGAACCCATTTTACGACCTTCTGTCTATCCAGTACGCCTGTGGTTTGGCCAACACCCACCGCCACACCGACCTCAACCCCTACCCCTACCACCACCCCGACGCCCAGTTATCCCTTGTTCATGCCATTGCTGCGTCTGGATTGACAGTTAGTCGTGTGGTCAATTAGTCGGTTGGTCTGGTGGTCGCTTGGTCTTTTGGTCGTGCTGTTGTCCAATCACCCCTTCACCTTACCGCCGTGCCACCGTGCCACCGTGCCACCGTGCCACCGTGCCACCTTGTCACTCAACCCTCTATCTGTCGCCCACCCTCGTGGCTAGCTTGCACATTGGCTTGGCCCGCCGTTCATGTGGCCGGCATATCACCCGATTGGGACACGGCCACAGCTACATGGAGCCAGGCCCAATCGGGTAGTTCTTGGCAAACAGCCGGTGCTCAAGGGGCTCTCGATCGCACTGATTCAGTGGATAG
>PIVW01000294.1 GCA_003353825.1 Chloroflexota bacterium | reverse complement strand
GATTTTACCGTCATGATGTTCCACAGTGCGCTCGGTGATGTGCAGCTCAGCCGAGAATTCACGGTTGCTCTTGCCCTGCGCCAGCGCCCGCAGCACGTCTCGCTCCCGATCGGTCAACGCATCCCATCTGAATTTGACTTGCTCTTTCCAGGCGCGGATGCGTGCCAGTTGGTCTAACGTCCACACGGTCTGCCCTCGTTCAGCCTGACGCACGCCTTCCAGAACCACGTCCAGAGCGAGTGCTTTCAAAAAATAACCCGCCGCGCCCAGCCGATGTGCTTCATGCAGATAGGCCGGGTTATCATGGGCGCTGAGGAGCAAGATCACAGGTCGGGATTCGGCCTCCGCCAGTGCGTCCAGTAGCCCGATTCCGCTATCTTCGCCCAGTTTATAATCCAAAACAACTACATCTGACTGGGTGTTTTCGAGCAGTGCTTCCGCCTCGGCCAATGTCGTGGCCTCGCCCACGATCTCCACATCTGGGGCCTGGCCCAAAATCACTCGCAGGCCCGCAAGGATGGCCGGATGATCGTCGATCAGCAGGACACGAATAGGGCCGCTCATGGCCGCTCCGCCAGCAGGGCATCGAATTCGCGCTCGGCCTCGATCAACTCGCCCGTTTGCGTGCTCAGGCTAAAGCCGTCCCAGCGGTTATCACCGGAACTGTCGAAATCGAGAAACCAGCACAGCGCCGCCACTTGCGGCTCGCCGTTCACTTCCTGCAAGGCCGCATTGAGCCAGCCAAGGGGATAATTCTGGGAGGGCAGAGCGGGATTGTCCGGGGTGAAGGTGTTGGTCGAGGTGATGAACAATGACCGGCCTCGTGTGGCCGCGTGGGCGTTGATCACGGCCAACCAATCGTGATAAACTCGGAATCCCGCCTGCGCTCCGCCCCACTCGGCTCGGGGCAAGTCCAGCCGCGGCTCCAGCGCCCTTTGTTCGGGCTGCAACTCCGGCGCGTCGGGACGGCCCGGCGCTTGCACGGCGAAACCATCCGGCCCAGTAAGCGGAAATCCAGCCGCGGCTTTGCGCTTGACGCTCGCATCCAGATGGGCGACGAGGGTGTTGAAGTAGTTCAGCCAGGGGACGTCGATCTGGTGAGGTTTAGCGCCATTCTGATCCTGATTCCAGGGCTGCACCGGGCCGACCAATACCCGCAAATTCGGGTTTTCAGGACGCACAATCTGTATGATGTTGTCGGTGCGTGCGGCGTTTTCGCCGTAGCCGTTGAACACCCTGGCGTACCATTCCGGCGTCACAAAATTGCCATCCGCCTGTGAATTGGCCGCGGCAGAATTGTACCCGGAGCCGATTTGCAGCGCATACACATCACGCAAACGCTGATCACGCGCCAGACGTCGCACATAATCGAGGTACTCGATCAGGGCCGCTTGCTCGTCCGGCGGCGGCAGGCTCTGCCCCTGATCGTAGTCTACCCGTACAATGACCTGTAAACCCGCCGCGGTCGCTCGCCCCACCCGTTGCGCCAGGTCGTCGATGCCCCAATGATCGGCGTCAGCGAGACGGGCGTAGGTCAGTTCCACATCCCAGGCGCGCTTGCCATGCCAGTCGCGCTCCAAGTTGGCGAACACCACGCCTATCTTGGTCGTCGTCGCTGCAACTTGCTGTTCTTCCTGCATCCCAACCGTCCAGCGAGTACGTTCGATACAGCCAGTGTCGCAATGATGATAGAAAATCAGATCGTATGCAGGCGAGGAGGGCGCCTCGATCTGCCACGTCCACTCCCACGGCGCCTCATCCACCTCTGTGATCTCCCATTTGCTGGGATGCTTGGCCTGGCCGTCGATAGTCAACTGCACATTGGGCAACGCCGCCGCGTCCTGGATGGTAATCTGCAGAGGCTGCCCCGGCTGCGGGATGGGGGGATCAAGCTCGATGCGAGGCCAGACCATCGCCGGCTGCACCGCTTCCGGCAGGAGGACAACGCGTGCGCGCAGCGGCAGCGCCCAGATCAAGCCGGCGAGCAGGAGCAGGGGAAGCCAAATCTTGATATAGGGGAGCGCAAAAACCCTATCCAACCGACGCATCTTCGTGCCTGTATGGAGTTCTGATTGGGAGAGGGAAGCTGACGCAGACGCCGCTTTCATCCTGCTCATCCTCGTGTCGGCTTTCGATTTCGAGATGCGAATCATGGCGTTGCAGAATAACCGAAACCAACGTCAGCCCCAGACCGCTGCCCAACTGGCCGTGACGCTTGACGCGATGGAAGCGCTCGATGACCAGGGGCACATGCTTGGCGGGAATGCCCGACCCCGTATCGCAGATGATCGAACGCACGCCGTCATCCGCTGAGGTGATCTCGACATTGATCTGATCGCCGCTGCGCCCATGTTTGACGGCATTGTCGATGAGATTGAGATAAACACGTTTCAGCCAGACTTCATTGCCCTCGACCAGGGGCAGATGCGAATCGATTTCTACATTGATTCCTATCTGCTTCTGGGTTGCCTGCTCTGCGATCTCGTCCAATGTTTGAGAAACAACGTCGTTCAAGTCGAGCGCCCGCTTGTCAAGCGTGTCACGCGCTTCCAGTCGCCCCAGTTCCAGCATATCGTGTACAAGCTGTTGCATGTGCTGCGTCTCTTTCTGGGCCAGCTTCAACGACTCGGCTTTGACGGGTTCCGTCATATTAGGTTGATCCAGGATGTGCAGATGTGTGGCGATGACCGAGACCGGTGTTCGCAACTCATGCGAAAGCTCGTCCAATAAATGCCCCGTTGTGCGCTTGAGTTGGGTCAGCCGCGTGATGTCCTGAAGGATGACAAGGCGCAGATTTTCCGGTATGGCAATGGCTCGCCAGTTCAGGATTTGGCCGGCGGGCAGTCCCAAGATCTGCGCTGTGCTGGAAACACCGTCCGCCGCTGCCTGAGACTGGAGCATCGCCAGGGCCCACGGTTCGGAAACAGGCAAGGGACTGGGCGCATCGCGCAGTTGCAGCAGGCGTCGCGCTACAAGATTGGCGTAGACGTAGGTCTGTTTGTCATCTACGAGCAAAATGCCGAGGGGCAGATGCTCGTAGAGTTGGCGATACATTTGCCGTTTCATCTCGGAGCATCCTCTTTTTTCTAACAACATCGCCAGCGCCCATATGGCCCCAATGATCGCAACAAAAACCAGCAGCAAGTGTCTGAGTTCAAATATATACATTGTCGAAAACCAGCCGGATATGATTGTTTACGACATCAATAGGCGAGGACTTGACCATTATGCCGATCTGCTATTTCGGCCATTCTAGCACACCATCTATGTACAAACAATTAGTAGTTATTGGGTGATCGTAGCGGTAGACCAGGAGCAAATCAACCCCTATGAGGAAGTGTGGCAAACAGGCCGCACCACCGGTGACGATCTCCCCGGCGCCCCCACTCGGATTCACTTCGGCTTCCCCGCCGACGCCGCTCTCCCCGTCATTGTAATCTATTGGTCTGATGGGGCCGTGTCGATGGTAGGGGAATTGCGTACTCAAATACTTATCTCCGCGACGCGCTCACCCTTCAAGCGCGTTCTCCCAGAATGCATTCGCCTTTCCCGGCCAATCATGTCAGTATGGGCTTACTCACGATTTGTCAACAGTCGTTTCTCGACTTTCTTTCTTAGCACAAAAAAGAGGAAGAAATAAAGAAAATAGAGCAAGAATCCCGCGGCATTTACGCGATAATCACCATACTTCTCCCAGTAGTTTTCGGGAGGAAAGTAAGCGGCCAGTCCAGACGGATACCAAATAAGTGTAGCACTCAAGGCAAATATCAGAAATAGACCCACGGCGCCTGCGATATTCGCGACTACATGGAATGTTGATGCCATTGAAAAGTCCCGGCCCAATTCTAAGCTTTGCTTGAAGTGATACAAATTGATGCCGATGAGCATGGCAATCACCAGGAACACGCCGCCGTGCTGCCAAAAATCCAACAACGTGCGTTGCCAGTGTCCGATAGGCGGGATATAGGCCATATCGTCCATCCAGGGGTTGGAGAGCAAAGTTAAGATTATATATGCCAATGCACTCAAGATGATCCAGCTGACAATAAGGAGCGTCATCCTCGATAACAGTATAAACACTAATTTTGTGTCGGTTTTCCCTTTCAATGATTTGATTATCATATTTGACATTTTTATCCCTGTATGTACTTGTTCATGAACAGTAGGCATGCTTATGTACTTCAGCATGTCTACTGTCAACTGACTGTAGATAACATTACCTTAATTGGGCATGGTTCATTCTGCCGAGTTTGCATCTTTACAAATCCAAGTTTGCAATTGCGAACAGAACCAAAGATTAAAGATTCTTCTGCCAATCGTCCTTAATCTTAAATCTTAAATCTCTATTCCTCAGAACATCAATTTGTAAAGATGTGGGACGCTGATTCTGAACCACGCCAGAACTTGATCGTCATGCCATATTCTACGATATCCATTACCCAGGTAAACCGGATAGATGCGATGGGCAGCGATGTCTGGATAGCTGACGCTGCTGTGGCGGGCGGCGCGGTGGTGCACTCCTGGGATGGCGGCGGCACGTGGCGGGCGGAGTACCTGCCGATGGACACGCAGATACCGGTCCGCGATGCGCCACTGATCGTTCATGCCTTTAGCCCCATGGCCGTCTGGGTTTCAGGGAGTGATATCAATCAGAATCCAAGATTCTACCGTACTGTGGATGGTGGCAATGAGTGGGTAATGGTCAAGGAAATCGGCGCGCTCGATCACCTGGATGATGTTTGTGCCGCCGGACCTGATGACGTCCGGGGTGCGCTGAATGGCAATGAGAGCCACGGCCGCGTCTGGTACGTTCATGTCGAGCCCGACGGAACGCCCGATGCCAGGGAGGTCTCACCGTCTGAACTCGGCGGCTACAGTGTAGAAGGTGTCACATGTCTGGATACGCGTGTGGCCTGGGTTGCCGCTCAGAAAGTGCGTGTTGAGCCGGGACAGCCTCTGGGTATCATCCTTCACACAATTGACGGAGGGGAAACATGGGTGCAACAATCTGCGCCCACCGATATTGAATTCTGGAAGATCTCCTTCGCCGGCGCACGGCGGTAGCCCAAAGGACTATCCATTGCCGACCTGGTCACTTACAGCAGGAGCGCAGTCATCACGACGAAGCCCCTGTTTCTAGCCTTTATTTGTGCCATTAGTGGCTAAAAATCATCAGCAACACTTACCGGGGGGAACTATCCAACCGCCACTGCGCCCAAAACATCAAGATAAACAGACTTATGACCACAACAAGCCCTGGCAAAGACCCCCAATAACTGATATCAGGAAGTCCATTTCTGACCCGAAGCACGTTTGGAAAGTATACAACGAAGAAAGTCAAAAATGTCAAAGCGATAAAAGCGATACTAGTGAAAACAAACCAAAATGGTATCCACTCGGGGCGATGACTTTTCACGATCTTGCTGATGAGTATAGCGATCTCAATGGACAACACTACAAAAAAGGGAACCATGCTTCCAAGCGGACTCCAGAAGAAGTTGTTAATCGTTCGTTCCCAATCGCTGACATTCAGCATGGTTTCCGCTGATGTGGGACCAAAGTAGTATGGGGACATAAGTGACTTGGTAGCGAAAACCAAGAAGTCTTTCATCCAGATCGTTGATTGACAGAAGACAGCCAAGCTTACAAGGAATTTAATGCTGTTCGCCCATTTCAGGTTTCTAGGGAATTTTAGACTCTGCATAATTATCATAACCTTCTGTGCGGGCGGTTTCATCGCGCCCACACAGAAGGTTATGGTGGAGTAAAAAAACCTATTCAGAATATATCACTTACCAAAGTCTATAGCCAGTGAGCTTCAAACTGCTCATGATGGCTCCAGCTTTTCTTCGCCTCCAACAGCTTTTTTCGGTGGCGTCTTCTGAACCATCCAGAAATACGGCCGACTTTGCGAAACTCCTGCTCATATCCAGACTCCATTTGAATTGGTACAGGTTGATGTCCAGAAGAGCGGCAACGACGAAATATATACCGCATTTACGTCATATCCTCAATCCACATTGCCCAATCAAGGAACGGCGGTCAAAGTCGCCTCAGCAGAACGACGCCTCTCAGCAGAACGACGCCTATCTTTTCGTAATCGATCAAACTCACTAATGATTTCTATGTCATCTTGCTGAATGGACACCAAATGCTCCGATAACACTTTTAGGGCAATATTCTGGCCCACATTATACCAATGGAAAAGCACATGTGTTTCGTCAATTTCGAAAAATGCAATTCCTTCCTCTGGTAGTGTCCGGTTAAGCCTGATTTTTATTTTCTGTTCATTGCCTAAGATGACGAGTGTAGTGTACTTTTCGATAACATCCTCGTCTGGAATATCGTAATATGGCTTAAACACATGATCAGGCATCGGCCTATTGCTCACATATAATTTGTAGGTAATGGGCATTGAACCGGCAATAAACGGTTCTGAGTAGTGCAATACGACACGATCATAACCAGCATAAGAAGTGAGATCTGGTCTCATCAGAAGTTCCACAGCTTCTGGTTCAGGATAAAGAATGTAGGGTGTGAATACATCTAATTCTACCCACTCTCTTAAGTTAAGCTGAGTCATTTTTTGGGTCGAGAAGAGAGAGGCACTGAGCATAAGAAAGATAAAGATAGTGACTATTGTCAAAGACAACAGAACTACAGATAATAATGAAAACTGCAGACAAGATATGCGCTTATTTCCAGTTAGAGCCTTACTCATAGAATTAGTTTCCCCCCCCCAGTTTGCTTCATGAACCGTAGGTAAACTGAGGTGTTTGCATTGGCTGTTAGATAATGCAACTGCCTAATGCATTAATGTGCTGAAGTATTGGCGCTGTGGATGGCAGGATGGCGCCATCCACAGCGCCAATGTTGCGTGGCTATTTCGCCACTACAAGCATTTGAAGCTGGTTAAAAGACTTGCGGCCTTGGTCTTCGTTTCGGCCACCCGCAGTGAGGCGTTTCTTTCTAACTACTTGTATACTCGTAAAACAGCTTGGGCGTGGGCAAACCAATCGGGGAAACCGGATAAACCAATGGTGACCCTTCGTCTAAACAGGCTATCTCCGAAAGGGGGATCAATTGTTTCACTACTTGGCTGTTTCCCAGGACGTACCGCAGCCCAACCAAGGAATAAGGGTGTCACGCAATATGAGTATTGGTAGTCTTTTGGGTGTTCGTAATCTTTCCAGAAATCATTGTCTTTATCACGACCTGACCCTCGTAAAACTGCCAGATTTGGACAAACAGAGTTCCAATCAGAGTAGTCGTGTGTATGCTAATCTAAACCGCGCCCACTACGGCCAAGAACGCGCGTCGAAAGTGCGCCCACCCAAGCGGTTATCCGTTACTATAGGAAGCAATCCTAGAGTTAGCGGAGGCCAAGGA
>PIVW01000858.1 GCA_003353825.1 Chloroflexota bacterium | reverse complement strand
GAGGAGGCAGTTTCGGCGCTAGAGAATCTGGCATTTGATGATGGAGAACTACAGCAAATTGAGGCAATCCTGGCTGAGTGACAGTCTTTCTATCAGAGGAAATTCGACGATAAAACGCTAGACGGATGCACAGCAAACGACACAACAGTCGCGGTAAGTGTTCCAAGAACTAGTTTCAGAACTAATACCTCGTGTGGTGTAAAAACCACAACCGAACCATTTAAGTCAGCTCAAACACCAGTCCATCGCGGATATCAAGGTTCAACGAGACGCCCATCGGAGCGAATCGTCAGGCAGATGCAGTTAGCACTCGATTTCGAAGCGCCTCGAGCAGACCAGTCAGCATAAATGAATCCGGCACGGGCGCGATGAACGAATTGCAGTGACGGTTAGGTTGCTATGAATTTTCCCCGTACTCCCATTCAAACCAATGGCAATGCCAGCCCAGTCGTTGTTCTGTAATAGTCGTTGATGATCCCGCCCAACACTTGGCGACAAGTGACAACGCCTTTTGTTTCGGGCGGCGTGCGCGGCACCGGCGATTGCTGCCCCAGACTCTGGTGGGGACGCCTGGAGTTGTAGTACGCGGTGAACTCGTTCAGAGTGCGCCGAAGGTGCTCTTCGTTCCAGATCAGGATGTAATCCAGACACTCACTTCGGGCCGTCAAAACCCATCTTTCCGCGTATGAATTCGCATTAGGCGCCTGGTAGGGTGTGCGCAGTATCTTCATCCCCTCTGACTCGAATACGGCATCGAATGACGAGGTGTACTTCCTGTCATTATCTCGGATCAGACAACGCAGGTCTGTACCAGTCTCCCGCTCATCCAGCAGCCACACTGTGTTCCGAGCTTGCTGCGCTACCCAGGCGCCATTAGGATGTTCGGTCACGCCGGATAGGTAGACTCGTCTCGTCCCCAGCTCTAGGAAAAAGAACACATACAGCATCTTCATGCGAATCGTCTCCACCGTGAAGAAATCACAGGCCAGCAATTGGTCTTTGTAGTGATTCATCAACGTGCGCCAACCTATCGAACCGAACCGCACCGGCGCTGGCAGGACGTCATGGGCTTTGAGCAGGTTGCGTACGGTGCTTTCTGAAACCTCATAGCCCAGCTTCTGCAATTCACCAGCGATTTTGCCATAATCCCAGCGCGTATTCTCTTTGGCCAGCTGTACAATAATTTTGGTAAGCTCTTTGCTGATCCGTGGTCTTCCATCTTGATTCGCCGGCTTCTGCGTCCATTTCCGCCGCACTAGTTCCCGGCGCCAGCCGATGACCGTCTCAGGTTTGAAGATGCGAATCACTCTCCCGAGCTGGCTGGTTGTCAGCCGACCTCGCTTCTTCAGTGACGCTGCCATCACGGCCAGCGGCCATTTATCCTCTTGGCTCAGTCTGATTACATGATTCTGTTTGCGAGCGAGCACATCCAGTTGTTGGCGGAGTATGAGGATTTCGAGGTCTTTATCATCGCTGGAGAGATGGGCGATACGCAGAAGGTCGATGAGGGTGGCGAGCAATTGTGCCAGAAGAGAGAAGATCATGCATCCAGTGTCGCGGTGGACCTTGTTGTTGGCAAGATCGCGCCGGCTGTGATGTCAATTTAGTACGATTTCTGGCGTCAGATCGGTTCGTATGAGGTTTTTACAGGGTACGGGCGGGAGTTCGGCCGTGAACTGCGACTGATCGGCCCCATCGCCAGTCTGATTACCACTCAGGACACTGTTCGCGATCGTCAACATACTTACATTGTAAATCCCACCGCCATTGCCACCATCCGGCGTGCGACCGTTCGTGATAGTCAGGCTCTACACCATCAC
>PIVW01000857.1 GCA_003353825.1 Chloroflexota bacterium | reverse complement strand
AGTTACGATTCAGTCCGGTATCATTTCCGGCGACACCGGCATTGCCACGCAGCAGGGCACCGGCACCATTCGTTTGAACGTTGTGTCAGATTCTTTGGGTTGGTATATTGATGCACCGGGGAACGGGCACGACGGAACAGACTTTGGCGGTTCCGATTTGAAGCTGTATTCCCATAAGGGACAGGCTACTTACAATAACGCTGGGCGTGCGGAACTATACGCATTTGGTGAGGGCATCTATGATGCGTATGCGGAGGTTACTGCGGAGGCGCTTGGTACGGGCGCGTCTTCGGTTGTGTTGTCGGCGGACACTATCGAGTCTGTTGGTGTTCACCTTTTTGCTGATGGCAGCGCAAGTGCGCCCAGCTTGTCGTTTGATGACGATCCCGATACTGGTATATTTCGGGATTCCTCTGGCAAGATACGGTTCGCAGCCAACAATACCGCTAGGTTCCAAGTAGATACCCTTGGCGTCTATGTGATGTTAAACGGTAGCGCAAGTACGCCGTCGATACGCGTGAACGATGCGGACACTGGCATATATCTTGCGGGTGCTGACATTCTTGGGTTCTCTGCGGGGGGTCAAGAGGTGGGACGCTTGGATGAGGTGGCAGGTGTGCCGTCCACGGTTCGATTCAAGGGTATCTATAATTCTACGACAGGTTCTGCCGCTAACACATACGTGAACTCATCGGGTAGGCTGTTTTTTTCTACTTCGGCACGGAAGTACAAGTCGCATATTAAGCGTGCCACCGAGCTTGCAGACATCAGGCTAGAGGGTGTGAAGTTTTATCGACAGGACGACGAACAGTGGCATTATGGTTTGATTGCTGACGATTTGGCCGAGCAGGACTCTTTGCTTGGCGATTATGATACTGACGGCGAGGTTTCTAACTATGATGACCGTGCGGTTATAGCTGTCCTTGCTGAGAAGGTTAATAGACTTGAAGAACGAATGGAGAACTGCAAATGCAAATGATTGACCAAGCCGAATGGGGATCATCTAAGATTTATGATGACGGTGACTTGAACGGTGACTGGGATCCTAAGTACATCATTATCCACTGGGGTGGATGGACTCAGGAGATTGTGGAAGACCTAGAGGATGACCAGCTACGGAAGTGGCAGCGTGACCACCTAGGCCGGGGATGGCAGGACATTGCCTATAACTATGGGGTGGGCGAGAGTGGTAAGTTCTATCGCCTGCGTGGCGAGAATCATGGTGGACATACATCAGGTACGGACCCCGTTACTGGTGGGTCTTGGTCTACGGTCGGGGTAGGGGTACTATGGATCGGCGGCAAGGCCGACTGGGATGGACCTAGTGAAATAGCATTGCAAACCATGGCTGACTTCATTACCGAGAGGGGCTTGCCCGTGTTAGGGCACGTGCAGACAGGCAAGGCTACCGCCTGCCCCGGACCATGGTGGCTAGAATTCGTGAACGACTACAACAATGGAGAGTACACAGTGGGAGATACACCCAACCTAGAGGAATGTCTCCCGCACCAGAGGGCTGCGTGGGAAAAGGCATACAACTTTGATAACTCGCTTATCAATAAGGACACGCACCCGCAGGTGTTACTGTCCAAGGGTGACTTCTATACCCTGATGGAAAGGCATGGGTTCTATGATGAGTCTGCTCAGGGTGGAATTTCCTAATGACCACGGATAGCTTTACACTCAAGGAGTTCGTTATTAAGTTGGACGAAAAGCTTGACCGTATAGACGGGAAGGTTGATTCCTTCCGTGACAAGTATGATGCAGATCAAGACAGAAGGGACGAGCAGATAGCTAAGCGCCCTACTCGGGGCGAACTGTA
>PIVW01000856.1 GCA_003353825.1 Chloroflexota bacterium | reverse complement strand
GGAAGTGCCTTGGAGTAGTTCAGGTATCCGGTCCACTCATACGCGTGACCGAACAAGCGGATGTTGGTAGGACGACGCCATTCGATACTCCAGTTTGACCAGGAGTTGGCACTACCGTTAGGTGTGTTTAGTCCGTCAAGAGTGTTGATCGGATTACGTTCTCTGTTAGCAGCACTCTTTGGAATCAGGATTGTATGGACATCGGCATCAGTCCAATTTACGCCACCGAGGGCATCAAGGAATTGGTAGAGCCCGCGATAGTCGGAAGCAGTGCGGTGTTGATCTTGGATCCGACGATACTTGGCAGCGGTGTTTGTCCACATGGATGCCAGGTTCCAACCAAGGGGATCGGTGGCACTATTGGCACTGGCAACGGTTCCAACCGTGTCATCATCAAAGATTAGGACAGGTTGAACATTGTCAAAGTAATCTTCCTGAGTGAAGGTTGACGGCATGTGCACATACGACTCACTCCATTGTGTGGAATTTTGTGGTTGGATGGAGTTGGAGTTGGTGACGGTACAAGTGAAGTGCTTGCCGTTGTTGACAACCGTATCACCCGCACGGTAGTATCCGCTGCTAATCCACTGAGAGTTGCCATTGTTCCGACGGAGTTCGACGGATGCCTGAGCGTTTGCTGTGGCAGCAAGTTTGACGGATTTTGCAATGGTGGAGAGTTGATCTGACGGAATCACACTTGTGATGTCGCTCTTGGAGATGTCCGTCTGGATAACATAGTCACGGATTGGTGTCCGGGATCCCGTGGTGTTTCCGGCGAGGATGGTGTAACGTCGTTCGTCTGTGGTCCGTCCATCGGAGAGACGACGGATGTAAATTCCGAGTCCTGCGAGGGCGGGGAACTCGAGTCCTGAGCCAGGCGCGTCGCCGTCTTCTGTGACAAAGGCAGAGTCCAGAAGTATTTGGTTCGGGTTTGCTGAGGAGTATGCCGAGGCGGGAAGTTTAGTTCTGTAGTCCTTACCAACAGGGTTTGCTGCCCAAATGTATGAGTTCGAACGAAGAGTGTATCCTTGTTGTTCTAAGATGAGTGGAGTGCTGGCGTCGTAGAAACCAGGGGTGAGATCGACTTCCAAAGTTACGGAAGACGAGGTAGCACTAGCAATTTGACCCAGAGGGATGGAACGCGAATTTGAGCGTCCTTCTGTCAGGTCAGCAGCAACACGGAGGAAGTTGACGTTCCAATCTTGGTCGTTGAAAAATGCTTGCTGTTTGAAACCGTCTGCCAAAGCAGCAACTCCACCGAAGTTGGAGTTTGAGTTCGTTACGGTAAGTTCCGCTCCGTTTTCCGCCCAGTGATGCACGCCATGTCCAATAGCGAACACTGACACCTCTTGGATCACGGCGTCGTTGGTAGCACGGACGTGAGCACTAACACGGTCAGGACGCATCCGAACATCGTTAGGATCGCGGTCGATCAGGTCTTGGTAGCTGGAACCGGTTGGGAATGGTGCCCAGGCGCCAGAGTTGTAATACTCCCAGCACGCCAGGTTTTTCTGAAGCGATACCCCGGTGAACTGAGCCACAACCATTGACTTGAATCCGGTTGTGTCTTGGTTGCCATCAGCAAAGATGCCGCACAGACCATAGAGGGAACGGACGGAACAGTTGAAGATGTACGGTGAAGAACCAGTGACACCATCGACATCAGTTGTCGGGATTGCTGCCTGAGGTGCTGTGATTACCGTCTCACCTGGGTTGGCGATTTGGTATGGGCCAAAGTTACCAGTCAGTTGACGGACGTTGTTGTAGAACGATGCCAGTTCGCCTGTGTTGGTGAAGGCAAAGCAGTCAAGTAAGTGGTGGG
>PIVW01000855.1 GCA_003353825.1 Chloroflexota bacterium | reverse complement strand
TGAAGTCTATCAAGAACCGGTGACCAAAACTCGTAATCGGATCGAAAGCCGCAGAGTTGAAATCTTTATCTCTCCCACCTTGACCCATAATGAGAAGTGGAACCTGGTCAAAGTGGTGGTCAAAGTTGAACGATACCGCCAAGTCTTTGACACCAAAAGCAAAGCCTGGAAAAACTCTGATGAAACCTCCTTTTATATTTCAACCATTGTCTTGAGCGCCCAAGCGTTTTGCCAAGCCATCCGAAACCATTGGGGCATTGAGAATAGAGACCATCACGTCCGCGATGTGACGATGGGAGAAGACAAATCTCGTATTCGCACTAATCCTCATATCTTCGCCAAATTGAGAAGTTTCGCCCTCAATATTCTGCGCAAAAACAAAGTTGAGAATGTCAGTCTTGCACTCTTTGACAATTGCATGAACCTTGATAATGTCCTCAATTATGTCGGAGTTCTGTAGAACTGAACAACCCTGACACGTAGCCTCTGTGATTGCGCTACATCGATTGAATATCGATGTCATTACGCGTCTGTCCGGGCGTGCCAGTTTGCTTGATACAGGATCTCATCCCAACGCCAGTGTGCAATTTACGGTTACAGGCAAACTGGCGGATGATTTTGGTATGAGAAGCGATTGCTGAGGATTTCAGAACATGCGGGCATCGATATCTCTTTTTATGTGGATGACATCTACCATCGTAACCGTCGTCTGGTCTGCTTTGATATGGATTCGACACTCATCCAAGCAGAAGTTATCGATGAACTGGCCCGCATGCAAGGGGTTTGGGAGCAGGTAGCCGCTATCGCCGAGTCCGCCATGCGTGGTGAGATCGATTTTCGGCAGAGTCTGATTCAGCGCGTGAAGCTACTCGCAGGCCTTTCGGAAAACGCCCTCCAGCAGGTAGCTGATAGCCTGACGCTAACCGAAGGGGGCGGAGTATCTGATCGAAACACTAAGGCGGTTGGGGTACAAGACGGCGATTTTGTCAGGTGGCTTCGATTATTTCGGCAAAAAATTGCAGCGACGGTTGGGGATTGATTACGTATACGCCAACCAGTGGGAAATCAAACGTGGCAAATTGAGCGGACGCTTGCAGGGGGAGATCTTGGATGGGCAGAGAAAAACGATGCTATTACGGCAGATCGCAGAGGCAGAGGGTATCTCATTAGCACAAACCATTGCCGTCGGTGATGGGCCAACGACCTGCCGATGCTCAGTATTGCCGGCTTAGGCATTGCATTCCATGCCAAGCCCATCGTGCGCCAGCAGGCCGGACAGGCTCTTTCTGGCGTCGGCCTTGACGGGTTACTGTACCTAATCGGTATCCGAGATCGCGAGGTTTCCGTATAATTGACATACCCAAAACCTCAATATCCTTCTCAAAACCCCTAATTCAAAGGCGTATCCACGGAGCTGACATGGCCATTAGCATCAGCATCAGCTACACAGATTACGGATCCAACCGAAATTTTATCTCGCCCAGAGGGCTGGCTTCGACCCACTCTTCGAGATCGCGATCTGTTTCCAGCTTGCCGATAATGGCGGAGAGAATCATACGTCTGTCCGCTTCATCTACAAAACACCAAAAACAATCGCCAGCCCGCCCTACAGAGAGAAGGACGGACAAGATTCTTGATCCACCTTGCCAGTACTTGACAGGAACCCGCAAGCATTATGAAATAGGGAGAATCTAGGAATACCACACTAGGTTCTGTTGACATTTGCTCTAGCCACCAATGAATTGCTCCCACATGTCACCCTGAGCGGGTCAAACACGCGACTTTCACGATCTCGAAACGCCAGCGAAGGGTCTCGCGATCAT
>PIVW01000293.1 GCA_003353825.1 Chloroflexota bacterium | reverse complement strand
ATCAATGACATCTTTAAGAAATACCTGTCTGAGCTCTCCTTATCCATGATCAACCTGGTCATACAGAACAAAAGAGAAAGCTTCCGAAGAGGCCAATAAGCTTGTTCAGAGTGCCAGAGAGGCCATCCGTACTGAAAAGGCCGCCGCCCTGAATGAAATGAAGGAGCAGATGGCCCATTTGTCCGTGGACATTGCTGAACAGATCCTGAGGGCAAAGTTGGGAGAAAGCAAAGCGCAGAAAGAACTGGTCGACAAGCTCATCAATGAAGCGGACCTGAATTAATGAAATAATTAATAGATGATGCCTCGAGGCTATGCTGAGAGGCGAATCAATTAAATGATTTATGAACGAAAGTCAGATTTCAGTACGTTACGCAAAAGCCCTTTTCCAGAGTGCAGCCGAACAGACGCTGCTCGATGCGGTTTACAAGGACATGGAACTGCTGTCTGATACCTGCAAGCTGGAGAATTTTCAGTATATGCTCACGATGCCTTCACTGCAGGTAAGCCAGAAGTGCAAACTTATCAATGACATCTTTAAGAAATACCTGTCTGAGCTCTCCTTATCCATGATCAACCTGGTCATACAGAACAAAAGAGAAATTTACCTCCCGGGAATAGCACGGAATTTCGGTGAGCTGTTCAGAAAGAGTAAAGGAATCCGTACTGCTAAACTTGTTACAGCAGCTTCGGTGGATGATGCAGCCATAAAAGCCATCCGTGAGCTAATCAAAAATGCCTATGATTCGGACGTGGTGGATCTTAGTTCATCGGTGGACGAGGATGTGATCGGGGGCTTCGTCCTGACCGTTGAGGACATGCGATACGATGCCAGCGTAGCCAGCAGCCTCAAAAAATTAAAGAAACAACTACTTCAAACCAGTATCGAAAGGAAATAACACATGTCTCAGATTAAGCCTTCCGAAGTATCGGAAATTCTAAAGAAGCAAATTGAAGGGTTCAAAAGCGATGTTGAACTTGAAGAGGTGGGCACCGTACTCCAGGTGGGAGATGGAATTGCCCGGATTTATGGATTAAACAGTGTGCAGGCCAACGAGATGATCGAGTTTGACAGTGGGGTCACGGGGATCGTTCTGAATCTGGAAGAGGACAACGTGGGTGCTGTACTCCTGGGATCATCAGAGTTGATCGGGGAAGGTGATTCGGTCAAGCGAACCAGGAAGATTGCCTCCATTGGTGTGAGCGAAAAACTGCTGGGTCGTGTGATCAACACCCTGGGAGAACCCATCGATGGTAAAGGACCCATCGAGACCGATGCCTTCCGTCCGGTAGAGCGTATTGCCCCGAACGTGGTGGTTCGCAAGAGCGTGGATACACCGGTGCAGACCGGTATCAAGGCCATCGACTCGATGATCCCCATCGGCCGTGGACAGCGTGAGCTGATTATTGGTGACCGCCAAACCGGCAAGACTGCCGTCGCCATAGACACCATCATCAATCAGAAGGGCAAAGACCTGATTTGCATCTATGTCGCCATTGGCCAGAAACGATCCAGTGTGGCCCAGGTTGTGGGAATATTAGAACAGCATGGGGCCATGGAGCATACCATTGTTGTCGCTGCTACCGCCTCTGAACCGGCAGCCTTGCAGTATCTCGCTCCCTTTGCCGGCTGTGCGATTGGCGAAGAATTCATGGAGCAAGGCAAAGACGCATTGATAGTGTTTGATGATCTCAGCAAGCATGCCTGGGCTTACCGCCAGGTTTCTTTGTTGCTGCGCCGCCCACCCGGACGTGAAGCTTACCCTGGTGACGTATTTTATCTGCACAGCCGCTTGCTCGAACGTGCTGCGAAATTGGACGACGCCAATGGCGGTGGTTCTTTGACGGCCCTTCCCGTTATCGAGACCCAGGCCGGTGATGTTTCCGCTTACATTCCCACCAACGTGATTTCTATCACCGACGGTCAGATATATCTCGAAGCCGATCTCTTCTACGCCGGTATTCGTCCTGCTTTGAATGTGGGTCTGTCGGTTTCCCGCGTCGGCTCCTCAGCCCAGACCAAGGCCATGAAATCTGTGGCCGGACGCATGAAAGGTGAGCTTGCCCAGGGGCGTGAGTTGGCAGCCTTTGCCCAGTTCGGCTCTGATTTGGATAAAGCAACGCAACGACAGTTAGATCGCTTCCAACGTCTGACACAATTGCTTAAGCAGCCGCAATACCAGCCTGTTTCTATGGCCAATCAGGTCATGGTGATCTATGCCGGTACAAATGGCTATCTTGACGGTGTCGCTACCGATCGTGCCCCCGATTGGGAGACAGCCTTCTACCAATTCATGTCCTCAAACTATCCTGAAGTCGCAAACGCCATCGATCGTGAGCAACTGCTCTCAGAGCAGACTGAGGATAGTCTGAAATTGGCTTTGGACACATTCAATAAGCAGTTTTAGTAGCAGGTAGCAGGTAGCAGGTACAACTTCGCTTGCAGACAAGGTTGAACGTGGCAAGTGCCACTTGCCACTTGCCACTTGCCACTTGCCACTTGCCACACACATCGACAAAAAGTTGTCGATCGTTTTTCATAAGCGCCTAAAGATTCTTCTGCCGATCGTCCTTAATCTTAAATCTTTGATCTTTAATCCTCAGAACATCAATATCCCTAACGTATGGCTACCGAACGCGATATCAAGCGCCGCATTCGCAGCGTTAAGAATATCTCCCAAGTGACACGTGCAATGGAGGCTGTTTCCGCCTCTAAAATGCGCCGTGCTCAAGCACAAGTACAGGCAACACGTCCCTACGCCGAGAAGGCGCGTGAAGTGCTTTCCTTTCTTTCCCATGTTCGCCGTACGCAGGCTGCAGACCAACCGCTGTTACAGGATCGCCCGGTTCAGCGCCTGGGCTTGATACTGATCACAGCCGATCGTGGCCTGGCCGGTGGTCTCAACAGCAATATGATCCGTACAGCTGTGAGAGCGATTCGCCAATGGGAGGAAGAAGGTAAAGAGGTCGAGTTGATCACCATGGGTCGAAAGGGGCGCGATTGGATGCGTCGCTATGGACCGCCGATACGCGCCGAGTTTATTGGCATCGGCGACCGGCCAGTGAGTGAACACCTCGGCCAGAACAATGCCACAGCCGATTCTAAGTCAGCGGCGATTGGACCGATAGCCCGTATCTGTATCGAGGATTTTATAACCGAGCGCTATGACGCCGTCTATCTTGGGTTTACCAGGTTTCACAATACTGTCACCCAAGTGCCAGAGATCCGCCAGCTCCTGCCCATTGAACTACCGGAAGAAGATTTTCCTGAGACAATGGCCCCTGACTATATTTTTGAACCCGATCCTGAGACGGTTTTGGATCAGGTTCTTCATAGTTTTACAGAAGTACAGCTGTTACAGGCACTATACGAAGCAATTGCCAGTGAGCATTCGGCTCGTATGGTCGCCATGCGTAATGCCACCGACGCCGCTGAAGAACTCGTCGGTGATCTCACATTGACATACAACAAGGCACGCCAGACATCCATCACCATGGCTTTACTAGATATCGCTGGCGCCGCCAACGCAGTCCAAGCTTAATTTATAAATATCTGTTTTTAGTCGCACTTCAGTGCGTCTAAAACAAGCACTGAAGCATTCGCTACGAACTGTTGGAGGTTCAACTGGATGAGTACAAACGGCAATAATGAACGAGTCACCGGCCGCATTATTCGCGTGGTAGGCCCGGTTGTCGATTGCGAATTCCCCGATGGCCATTTGCCTGATATCTTTGACGCCGTGGAAATACCTCTTGAAGAGGGGAAGAAACTGGTGTGCGAAGTACAGCAGCTCTTGGGTAACGATAAAATACGCTCCGTGGCTATGTCTACCACCGATGGTTTGTATCGTGGCATGGAAGTGGTCGCAACCGGTGGCCCCATCACCGTGCCGGTCGGTCTTCAGACCCTGGGCAGGATCTTCGATGTCTCCGGCAATCCCATCGACCAGATGGGAGATGTCGAAGCCGAAGCCTATTATCCCATCCATCGCCCTGCCCCCTCCTTCGAGGATCAATCGACCAAAGCTGAGATGTTCGAAACCGGTCTCAAGGTCGTCGATCTGATCGCCCCCTTTACCAAGGGTGGTAAAACTGGCGTCTTTGGCGGCGCCGGCGTGGGCAAGACCGTTATCATCCAGGAACTTATCCGCAACGTGGCAGAAGAACATAGTGGATTTTCGGTTTTCGCCGGTGTAGGTGAGCGCAGCCGTGAGGGCAACGATCTCTGGCACGAGATGAAAGACTCGGGCGTGTTGCCGCAGACTGTCATGGTGTTCGGCCAGATGAATGAGCCGCCCGGCGCCCGTTTGCGCGTAGGGCTAACCGCCGTGACCATGGCCGAGTATTTCCGCGATGAAGGCCGCGATGTACTGCTCTTCATCGACAACATCTTCCGCTTTGTTCAGGCCGGTTCCGAGGTGTCGGCATTGCTTGGGCGTCTGCCAAGTGCTGTCGGTTACCAGCCAAACCTCGGTACTGATATGGGTGAGTTGCAAGAACGTATCACCTCTACCAAACGGGGTTCGATCACCTCGATGCAGGCCATTTACGTCCCAGCCGACGACTACACAGACCCAGCTCCAGCCACTACCTTTGCCCATCTCGACGCATCTATCTCGCTCGAACGTGCTCTGGCCGAGCAGGCGCTTTTCCCCGCCATCGATCCCTTGGCATCCACCAGCCGAATTTTGGATCCGTTGATCATCGGTGATGAACACTACGAAGTAACTCGCGGTGTGCAGCAAGCGCTGCAGCGTTACAAAGACCTCCAAGACATCATCGCCATTCTTGGTGTCGAGGAATTGAGCGAGGATGACAAGCTTACGGTAGCGCGGGCTCGCAAAATCCAACGTTTCCTTACACAGCCCTTCCACGTCGCCGAGGTTTTCACCGGCCAGCCTGGCCGCTATGTGAAGATCGAAGATACCGTTCGTGGTTTCAAAGAGATTCTTGACGGCGATCACGACGACCTGCCAGAAGCGGCGTTCTACATGACCGGCGTGATCGAAGAGGCCGTCGAACGTGCCGCTGAAATGCGAGCCGCTGTATAGAAGTTAAATAATGAGACTTTGTGAATAGCGCCCCTCATTCACAGTTCACAAATACCCATGTCTACCACTCGATTTGAATTTGTTGCCCAGGACCGCCTGATCTACGAAGGCGATGTCAATATGGTTATCATCCCCGGCGCCGATGGCGTGATCGGCGTACTACCCAAACACGCGCCCCTCATAGCGGTGGTAGCACCGGGTGAGGTTATGGTTCGGGTCGAAGGTGAAGAAGATACGTATTACGCCATAGGTGGTGGGTTTGTCGAGGTGCGCCCTGATAAAGTCGTTCTGGTCGCGCATTCAGGTGAGCATGTCGAAGAGATCGACGCGCTTCGGGCGGAAGCGGCTCTGCGCAGGGCCGAGGAATATCTTGCCACCCCCGAGCACGAGCGCGATCAGGATACCCACGTCGCCATGGAAGCGGCATTGCGCCGTTCACGTGTACGCCTGACGGTCGCTCGCCGCCGCAGATCCGGCCGGCGCACTGCCAATCGTGGATCAGATTTCGGCTCGCCCGGTGAAGTATAGATAACCAACTCGTAAATTCGCCAGTCCTAATGAAGGGGATGACCGGGCGTTAAATCGACGCCCGGTTTATTGTGTCAGAATTCATCGTAGGTTTTCACAACCCCTGCACTTTGCACTATAATCGCTGACACTAGCATATTTCAGGGCGCTGACACCTGATATCCTTGAAACGGAAATTTAACAGACAGAGCAAGTTTCGGAAACGTCGCAAGTGGCATATCACAAGATCAGCGCTAACTGCTACCTGCTTCATTCCGCCGAGTATATACTTGGTGGTTTAGGCGAAGCTTCGCTGGATTGTCACATGAGGCAAGTATAAATGTTTGAAAAACAAGTAGGCATTGATTTGGGCACTGTGAACGTGCTGGTATACGTACGTGGACAGGGTGTTGTGCTGCAGGAGCCGAGCGTTGTCGCTATCTCGGTGAGAGATAATAAAATCGTTGCGGTTGGACAGGATGCTGCCGATATGATTGGCCGTGTCCCCGACAGTATCGAAGTCGCTCGACCTGTTCGCGACGGGGTCATCGCCGATTACATGGTAACAGAAGCCATGCTACGACATTTTATCCGTAAGGTCATTGGCCGCAACCCCTTACTTCGCCCTCAGATTATGATAAGTACGCCCAAGGGTGTAACCAGCGTCGAGCGCAGAGCTGTCTACGACGCTGCCGTTCAGGCAGGAGCCAAAGAAGCCTACCTTATTCCTGAACCCCTGGCCGCAGCTTTTGGCGCAGGTCTCCCCGTCAATACACCCACCGGCAACATGGTGGTTGACCTCGGTGGTGGAACCAGCGAGGCTGCGGTGGCTTCTATGAATGATATTGTGGTTTGGAGCAGTGTGCGGGTGGGGGGTAACCGCATTGATAGGTCTATCATTTCCTATGTTCGGAAAAAGTACAGCCTTATTATCGGTGAGCAAACGGCGGAAGAGTTAAAGATACAGATCGGATCAGCACTGCCGCTAGAGGATGAACTGTCGCTAGACGTTCGGGGCCGCGATCAGGTGACAGGTCTGCCCAGAACGATTGCTGTTACCTCAGAGGAAGTGACACAGGCGATCAGCGATCCTCTTTCTGTTATATTGGGTGCAGTACGCCAAACTTTGGAAAAAACGCCACCGGAATTGGCCTCCGATATTATCGACCGGGGGATGGTGCTGACGGGTGGTGGTGCGGGCCTGCGAAATCTAGATAAATTAATGACGCAGGAAACCGGCGTTCACTGCTTTGCTGCGGATAACCCGATCGCTTGTGTTGCCATGGGAGCAGGTCGTGCGCTCGAAAACCTGGCAGTGATGCGGAGGTTCTTGCCGCAGGTCTAGACCGGGCTGTGTCCCGTGCTTTTTAGCCACCACGCGTGTTGGTACTCTGTGTCCTTTCCTCCATACAGTTACATCCCCAGGTTCTCGGCCGCCTTAAGCGCTCTGTGTTGGTTACTTCTACAGGGGCCTCGACCAGAATCGAAGGCGCCATGTTGTCAGATGAGGACATCGAAAAACTCATGAGGGGGCTTCTTGTTCAACAGTTTGTAGACAGGGACACGCAAGAAGTGCAAGGGTATTATGAACTTCTTGCAAATGTGTTTGACTCATGGGAGTCTCTGAGGTTCTCTGAAGGACTCATCAAGTATTTCCACCTGGAACTTCTCAAGTATGTTGAGAAGGATGTTCGACATCGTGGTGAATACAAAAAACAGGAAAACAAGGTTCATATGATTGATCGGTAGGACTGCACTTCAACTGGGAGTAGGACACCATCGTTGAATGAGGCGTAAAGCCTCTAGCGATGGCCGCCCTCGTTGCTTGTGGGGCCGCCACTGCGGCGGAGGAACTTTGAA
>PIVW01000854.1 GCA_003353825.1 Chloroflexota bacterium | reverse complement strand
ATTTAGCGGTGGAAAGCTTCTTTTTGGGAAACTTGCTGTTTCAAGTAATAATCTTGATTTTAAAATGAACCCGTTTGGTGATCTGAACGAAGAGAATATGGGGTCGATTGCTTCAATAGAGCCGCCCTGTGCTTGATATCTCACGGATAGCAGCGGGTAGCGCAGGTCGTACAGCGCATTCAGTACGCCCAGCAGGACAGCCTGATCGACTACCTCGTCGCTCAGTGTGGTCACCGCTCGCCCGTCAGTCGATAGGGTTGTATCAATTCTCTGGCCACCCAGGCGATAGCTCCAGTCTGCGCTCAGAAAACCCTGAACACTGATCTGGTATCTGCCTGGAGACTCCATCCTGAGTTCGTGCCTGCGATTGTTGTCAGTAGAAATGGCCATGAGGAGACTATCACGGCTAAGCGACTTTGGTCAATGTTCAGTATGTCGCGCCAGCAGTTCCAAATATGGCGAAAATGAGTTAGAGTGTCGGCATCGAGCAAGCGAATTAAGAAGAAGGAGATAGCAATGGGACAAGGATTGCATTTCAAAGAGATGTTGAGTATGGTAAGAATAGCCTTGGAGTGTATTCCCGAGCATCGAAAGGGGCAGAATACGCAGTATACACTGATCGATGCGGGACTGAGCGCATTTTCAGTATTTTGTATGCAATCGCCATCGTTTTTGTCGTGGCAGCAAGATATGGAGAGAAGGAGGGGTCAGAATAATGGCCGGAATCTGTTCGGAATAGAGCGAATACCAAGTGACGAACAGACGAAGAATCTATTAGATCCGGTGAAGGAGCAGGTATTAGGATTGCCGTATTGGCTCATATATCATAGTTTGGAGCAACGAGGAATGTTGGATGCGTATCAAGGCGTGGGAGGGACAAAGTACATCAATCTAGATGGGACGCAATCGCATGCGTCGCAGAAGATTCACTGTAAGAACTGCCGAGTAACGGTTCGGAATGAGAAAGCGTATTACGGACATCTGACGCTGATGGCGATGCTGAGTGCACCAGAACAAGAACACATGATATGTTTAGAGCCGGAATTCATCACGCCGCAAGCCTGTACTGAGCGTAGTCGAAGTGATGGGCATGACAAGCAGGATTATGAACAGGAGGCGATCAAACGCTGGCTGAAAAAACATGCGAATGAGTTTAATCCTTGGAGCATGACAGTGCTAACCGATGATTTGCACTGCCATCAGCCAGTGTGCGAGTTGCTGATAGAGAATAAGATGTACTTCATTCTTACATGTAAAGAGGCTTCACACACCACCTTGTATGAAGAATTGGGCTTGTTGGAAGGGGTGGAGGGGGCAATATCGAGCAAATCGGTGGTCAAATGGAATGGTAGCTACCATGAACGCTGGGATTACCGCTGGGCAGAGAGCTTGCCTCTGCGTCGGGGAGCTGATGCCTTACTCGTGAACTGGTGTGAGCTTACCGTCACACGCAAAGACACAGGTGAACGCACGTATTATAGCGCTTGGGCCACGAACCATGAGCTGAATGAGCAGAGCGTGATCGAGGTGGTTGCCGGCGGTCGCAGTCGTTGGAAAGTGGAAAATGAGGGCATCAACGTCCTCAAGAATCAGGGCTACCATTTCGAGCACAACTACGGACATGGCGAACAAAATCTGTCTAATGTGCTCCTTTCTTTACTCCTTCTGGCCTTTCTCATTCACACCGTCTTGCATCTCGGCTGTGAATTGTATCAGGCTGTTCGTCAGGAGTTAGGCGCTCGTCGCAACTTCTTCAACGACTTGCGAGCTTTGACCCGTTACACCCTCTTCAGTAGCTGGAGACAATTGCTGACCTATATGTATCA
>PIVW01000853.1 GCA_003353825.1 Chloroflexota bacterium | reverse complement strand
TCTCGGAATACGAAACGGCGACCGTAGTGGTTGCCATAGCCTGATGAGCGCTCGAAGGCCACCAACTGCTCGCCGGTGAAGTAATATTTGGTGTAGCCGGAACTGAGGGTCGATTCATAGTGGCGGCCGGGATAGTGGGTGGTGACGTTGTTCACCACGGCTTTCACCCTGTTGCCGTCGCCGTCGTAGCTGTAGGTGGCGCTGAAGTTGCCGCCTACAATGCTCTGTAAGCGGTTTTCCTGGTCGTATGTATGGGTGTAAGTGACGCCGCCTGCTGTACGCCGCCGCATGGACCCGTTTTGGTCGTAGCAGTACGTGTTCGACCCTGCTGTGACGACAGCGTGGGGCTTGTTGAGTGCGCCTTCCGGGCAGCTTGCGGATTGCACACCGTAGGTTCGGGCACCGTTGCCGTCGTATTCGTACTCAGCCTTAAGGGCGCCGTTTTCTCGCACCGAATAGAGACGGTTCTGCTTGTCGTAATACAGCGACATGTCGTCGCGGGTGGTCATGTTGCCGGCGGCATCGTAGCTATAGCGTAGATACTCGTCGCCGGGGGTGGAGATGCGCTGTAAGTACTTGACCCATCTGTTTGTTCAGGGATGGTAGTCGTGGTCTATGGCAGTGCAGGGCCGAGAGTGCGTTCATCCAGGCGGCTGAGGGTATCGTAGCTGCTATTCCAGACGTAAGTGGCGAGGTTGGATGGTAGGGTGTGGGGCAGGTCTTGGGGGTAGATGTGTGGCTGCGGGTTTCGCTATCAGGGTAGATGATGGTATGGAGGCGATTGAATGCAGCGATCCCAATATTTGGGGCCTCTGCATGGACATGCCTTCGATCCGAGTCCAAGTCTTGTGATAACCACTAAATAACGCAGAGTGATCCAACAAAATCTGAACTCCATCTCTATTATCTATCATCTTGGTGGAGTTCAGGCGATTTCGGAACACGAAACGGTTGCCCCAGAAGTTGCCTGAATATCCCGAGCGCTCGAAAGCGATCTGTTTGTTTTCGACCGAAGTAGTTTCTTGTCTGGTTGAGCCAGAAGAGTACTACTATTCCATCAAGGACGGATAACTACTAAATCGAGCAATCCAACCATCCTCGGTATACAACTCGCCTGCTAACCCATCACTGACGTCTCGGATACTGGGTATGATACCCCCATCCACTTCTACGGCGATATTGATTGACATCTCTTGCTCCAACGTCCACAGTAGGTAATGTAGGGTTGTATCAACAATCTCTGGCACAATCTGATTTACGATACCTACCTGTTCTTCACTAAAAGATGTGAAAATACTCTGTATTTTTCGCGCCGTTATACTTTTCATTCTACCTGTGATGATCATATCCCATTGCTCTATAGACTCATCTCGTACACTTTGCATTAGAGCTTTGCCAAAGTAATCTAGTGATCTATTGCCCATCGTTGCCTCCAAAATCATGAGTTTATGGTCCGTACCAAGGAATTCTACTGGGTGCATTTACCCCTTGATATCTGAGATTGAGAACAGATTCTGCTACTAGTGATCTGGCCTCGCCAGCTGTAGCACCACCGACAACTAAAGCCTCCACAGCTATTCGGTTATGCTCAGCTAGCGTATTGTTCCTACCACTTTCGTGCAACTGTTTATAAAGCCGACGCTGGGTATTGGTCATATCTTGGTGACTCCATCCCTTATCTTTCATATATTGCTGGCTAATACTAAATCCGGCATGGTTCATGGAACCGGTACAGAGATAAAGAAGCACGTTTACAATTGAATGAGGAGAAAGGCTAAAAGGGCATAGGCGGTCTTTGCTCCGAGCAGTGATTGCGAGGAGCAAAG
>PIVW01000852.1 GCA_003353825.1 Chloroflexota bacterium | reverse complement strand
GCGGTATGGGATCGGTCAAGGACCGTCGCCTTATGCGACTCGCGTTAAATAGTGCCCATCCATAAACAGGCGATATTGAACCGAAATAATTTTGGATGCGCTCATTTTCAGACCAACCATTCGGCATGGATATTGTTTTTCTATTATTGCAGCCACAATAATTGATAACGGCTATGGAAGGCCTGGCTACGGGCATACCCGATTTCTGATATTTCATACCAGACTACCGGTTTTAGTGATCAGGGCTTAAGCGATCAAGTCGGTTTCAAGCGAGCAAATAGCGCCAGGTTGTGTGCGACGACTGAGGACCATACGTAGGCCCTGAAGTGCGCCAGTCCCTTCCAGGTACAGCGCCCCAAACCGTAGGCTCGTTTCAGACAAGATATACCCGCCTCGATACCGGCCCGGAAGTTACGTAACTTCCGATACACCCAGGGACTCTTGACCATGTTTTCAATCGTCAACCCCCGCTTCTTATGAAAGGCCATATCTTTAACCTTGCGCGCTTTGGCTTCGTTCAGATTGGCAAGACTGGCATAACCTCCGTCGGCAGCCATCTGGCGCGGCGCCTTACCATATTGGGCAATGTGCCGGTCCAGCATCGGTAACAATCGATCCGCATCTGCCGGATTGCCATCCTCGATCACGACATCGAGTATCAAGCCGCTGCGACCCGTACTCAGATTCAACTTGTGGCCATACTGCACATCTCGAGCACCTTTGACGATGATGTCCGTGTGTGCTTCAAAGATACTCACGATCTTTTCACACGCAGGCACTTTTTCTGCGTGAAATACACGCCGTTCAGTTTGCTCGATCACCTGGTCGATCAATGACTTGAAGTGCGCGGCCTGCTGTTGCCAGGCACCATAGTCCAGTGGCAGGTACACCTGTACAGCATGCAACGCCACCGCAGCTTCCTGTAAATAGCCCAGACTCTTCCTGGTGACCTCGACCAGGTCCCGATAAAGCCGTGCTTTCTTATCCTGCCCGCGGGTATATTGGATGGCTCGCATGCGCTTTTTGGCGACACGTTGATGGTTATGGTAATTGATGACCGCCACACCTCCTGCCAACTCGGCAGCGCCTTCCAGTAAACGTACCAGTACCCGCACACTATCCCACAACAGAGTACTATCACTTGGGGCGTGAATCGGTGCGTCAGTGACCGTGCTATCAATTCGCAGCATGTCACCTTTTTCGACTTTGGCATTACAGGCACATTGCAGCAAGCGCTGATTGATCCGTTCCCAGGTCACATCAGAAATCCCACTGACCACGCTTTGTAAGGATGATTTTTTTGGCAACCATCCGGACGTGAGTCGGGCAAAGCTCTGACAGGACATCGAGTCCAGCAAGCAGAAAGCCAGGTCATCGTAACTCAGCTGGCGGTATTGTTTGAGGAGGGCGCATCGCAACACCGAATCAATGGTCAAGCCCTTGCGCCCGGTAGCCATGACCGGGTGCGTTCTCAGATCAATGCCGACCCAGTCGAGCAGTTCAGGTTGGAGATCCAACCAGTCTGACATGGCCTCTAGCTCGCGGCCGACCTCGTGTTCTGCGTACTGTTCGAATATACTGCGTTGGATGGTGCGTTTTTCTCGCATTTATCAGCCCCGGGTTTTGGATTCTTTTTGATAATCAAATGGTTAGCGCTACTGATTATACCGGAACACCGGGGTTTTTTAATGGCAAAAACGAAATTAATTCAAATAAATCAACGCGTTAGTGTTTATGGATGGACACTAGCTAGTTGACGGATACCGCGGTGATCTCCATCCCGGATTCTCCGTTCTGCAGGGTCAGTATGCCGAGAAACTCACCTTCATAGCG
>PIVW01000851.1 GCA_003353825.1 Chloroflexota bacterium | reverse complement strand
GCAGATCCCCACACCTCCGCTCATGGGGGTGATTTAGACTCGACTGGGTAGGTGAATGTTGCTAAACGCAAACTCCATACGTAAATTCGAGCGCGTGACCGTAGCCGCCTGAGCTACTCACCCGTAACGACACCGGAGGGTCATCTGACCCTCTTTTATTGAATTCAACAATCTACATGAAATTTTTAGCAGTACCAGCTTTCTTGGCTCTTGCCATTACAGGCTCCGAACTTAGACCTTTGACTCTTGACGAAGCATTGGCAGAGGTTACCGGTGAGGTAGCACAACCCATCGAAGAGGTCGAAGAGGAAGTAACAGTCGCACCACCCGAGAAAGTGTGGGTGTGTGAAGGATGTAGCGAGAATGAAAAGGAAACCTTAGAGTTTCTTCAGAAAAGGGGAATCAAGGACCAGGCTGCCCTTGCAACGGTCATGGGAAATATCCGTCAAGAGTCCATGTTCCTTACCGACATCTGTGAAGGTGGTGCTCGAGTGTCCTACGAGAACTGCCATAGCGGTGGTTTCGGGTTGATACAATGGACTTCCATCAATCGCTACCGTGGTCTGGGTGCCTTCGCCGCCAAGTACGGACTGAATCCTACATCCCTCGAGGCACAACTTCGTTGGATGGTCAATGAACCTCAGTGGGTTCGCTATGAGCCTTACCTCAAGGGTGATGGACAGAGTATCGAATACTACATGAAGCATGCCTACCCTTGGTTGGGTTGGGGAATCCATGGGGCACGTTCACAATATGCGTACAATTACCATAATAGATTGACACAGGCCTAAGGGCCTTGTTCGCGGGGTATTGGTCTAGCGGTTATGACGCTGCCCTGTCACGGCAGAGTTCGCGGGTTCAAATCCCGCATATCCCGTTGGAGGTCGACGGATCTCCATAGAGTATGGCTGAATAACTCCTGTCGCACATAGCACGGAGTAAAGCTGATTAGGATAGGTTGTGGTGACCGCTGTATGACCGTGAGAGCGGAGGTGCAGAACCCGATACCAAGGGATCCGAAAGAACTGGCGTTTTACTATGCTGTAGTGAGTGCCGTCAGTTGGAGGTATACAGAAATCCTCCTACTCACTCGCCCGATTAGCTCAACGGATAGAGCAACGCTTTTGTAAAGCGTAGGTTACCTGTTCGAATCAGGTATCGGGCTTGGGCATTCGCCCTTTCAATTTCTTTCTAATCTAAAACAATGAACATCCCCTTAACTGACTTCTACCGTTTTGAAAATGGAGAGTTAGTTACTGAGACAACCAAGGACGTCTTCCTTGGCAAGCGGACCGTGCTTTTCATGGTTCCCGGTGCTTTCACTCCTACTTGCTCTGAGAAGCAACTGCCTGAGTTCGAAGCAGCCTACGACGACATCACTGCCAAAGGCATTGACCAAGTCATCTGCATGGCAATCAACGACGACTACGTGATGCAAGCATGGGGCAAATCCCTGGGCATCGAGAAAGTCCGTCTGATCGGTGACGGTAACGGTCACTTCTCCATCGGCGTCAAAGCAGCTGTGGATAAGAGCAACCTCGGTTACGGTGCTCGTGCATGGCGTTTGGCTCTGGTTCTCAACGAGAACGGCATGGTCGAGTGGGCTGGCGTAGAGGAAGGTAAGCGTGACAACGCAACCGACGACCTGTATGTCGACTCCACTCCTGCTCGCGTTCTCGACGCACTGGACCAAATCGATGCCGCTAAAGCACAAGCTGCTGCTGCTGAGACACAGGCACTCCTGGACGCAACTGCGGAATAAGTAAACTTTTAGGTTTACAAAAGTTATCGGAGGCTATAATATAGTTAAGCACTACACACACCTCCGATGAC
>PIVW01000850.1 GCA_003353825.1 Chloroflexota bacterium | reverse complement strand
CTTTGCTCCTCGCAATCACTGCTCGGAGCAAAGACCGCCTATGCCCTTTTAGCCTTTCTCCTCATTCAATTGTAAACGTGCTTCTTTATCTCTGTACCGGTTCCATGAACCATGCCGAAGATTCTGCCTCAAAATACGTCGCCAATCCATGTAAGAACCGCGTACAGCAGGTGTTTTTCGGCGTGTGCGGCGTTGTCCCAGATCCCAAGTCATTTCTTGCATCATGCGCCTGATTGCATCCAGTTCGGTGCTTGTCAATTCAGCAAAGGACTTCTGACGCAAGATCTCGACGGCGCTGTACAAGGTAATGTGTTCGACAACGGATTCCGGATCAGAGTCGGCTTCATTGTGTCCGGCCATCAGTTGAGATAACTGCTGCTTCTCTCTCGACCGCTCCTGTCTGTCCACCGAGGGCCAGCTATCTCCACCTGTACCCTTGAAACGCAGCCAATCGCGCCAAAATAGATCGAACGCCCGGTCGAATAAGGCTAGATGCTCTTGCCGATTGACCAGCGTGATCCGCGCTGTGTTTTTCACATCTGCCCGACATTCCAAGTCAACATAATCCAACCCTTCCATAAACTCGCCGATTTGATGTGGCGTCACAGGAATATCAGCGGCACGTAAAAGACGACCGAAGTGAATGATGTTGTGAAGTAGGTGGTGGCTCATTGGAAGATGAGGATTGAAGATTGAGGATCGTCGTAAGGCTGAACAAGCAATCTTGAATCTTTAGTCTTACGTTCTCATCACAGTTCGATACCAGCAGCACGAACGTAGGCGATATCATCTTGATATTTCAACAAAACCCCCAGGGTGTCGGTGATGATCTCCTCGCTTAATGTTTCCTGGTCTAGGGCGATGAGGGCGGCCATCCAGTCAAGGGTTTCGGCCACACCGGGCGCTTTGTAGAGTTCTCGATCCCGCAACGTTTGCACGAACCCCACCACCTCTTTCGCCAGTGTTTCCGACGCATCCGGCACGTGGGCGAGTACGATCTCATATTCTTTCTCGAAGGTGGGGTAATCGATCCAGTGGTAGAGACAACGTCGTTTTAGAGCATCATGTATCTCGCGGGTACGGTTCGAGGTAATGATGACGATGGGCGGGGTCTCGGCGTGAATGGTGCCTAGCTCGGGAATGCTGATCTGAAAATCGGAGAGGATCTCGAGGAGGAAGGCCTCGAATTCTTCATCTGCCCGATCCAGTTCATCGATGAGCAACACGGGTTCGACGCCATTACGCTGCTCGATTGCTTGCAGCAAGGGCCGCTTGAGCAGGTATTCTGGCGCGAAGATATCTTGCAGAGCGTCTTCAGACTCTGCCTTGCCCGCCGCTTCTAACAAACGAATGTGTAGTATCTGCCGAGCGTAATTCCATTCGTACACCGCCATGTTTACATCCAGACCCTCGTAACATTGCAGACGAATGAGGGGACGCTCGAGCATGACTGCCAGGACTTTGGCCACTTCGGTTTTACCCACACCGGTCTTACCTTCAAGGAATAGTGGTTTCTGCAATTTCAGTGCCAGATAGATAGCAGTGCTGAGAGGGCGTCCGGCAATATAATGTTGATCGGCGAGAGAGGACTGTAGTTGGTCGATAGAAATCAGTGAATCGAGAGTAGACAAGAGGGCAGGCTCCAGAGGGTGATAGGGACTTAGGACAGAATAACTTGCCGATTTGCTTCCTGAAATGATGGTAGTGTTCTGTAAGTTATTGAATTCTCAGCCCTAAGAGTGAGTCCGCTGAAAAAGCCTATTAACCGCAAAGGACGCAGAGATCGCAGAGAAAAACGTAGGGTTTCACGGGGAAAAGCGCGTCCAAACCCAATC
>PIVW01000292.1 GCA_003353825.1 Chloroflexota bacterium | reverse complement strand
CAATGGTGCTATCTACGACGCTTCTTTCGAATTCTGGACCCCACCCTCTGACAGCGCCCTGGGCTTATCTGATCCCGAAATATGGCCCAGTACAGCAGCATTCATGCACGAGGCGGGTATCATCGATCGCCCTGTGGACACAGAAGGCATTTGGACCAATGACTTTGTAGAGACTGTGAATAGCCAATGATCCCGCTTTTGGGGTTGCACCGTGTCTCAAAGAACTACGGTGATCCTGCCGATCCCTTACACGCGCTGCACGACTTATCGTTTGAAGTGCAGCGCGGGGAATTTGTGTGTATGGTGGGGCCAAGCGGTGGGGGAAAATCGACACTGTTACGGATCATAGCCGGTCTACTAAAACCCTCGAGCGGTCGTATCGAGTTAGAGGGTCGCCCCGTTTTACGACCCAGCCCGCGCGTGGGCATTGTCTTTCAGAATATCAACCTCATGCCCTGGCGCACCGTGATTGACAATGTAGCACTACCACTGGAATTGGAAGGGAAAAGTAAACATGCTCGCCATAAAATTGCCGGAGACTTGATCACCATGGTCGGGTTAGGGGGATTCGAATTTCATTACCCGCGTCAACTGTCCGGTGGCATGCAACAACGCGCAGCCATTGCCAGAACCCTGGCCCAGGATCCGGAAATCCTCCTGCTTGATGAGCCTTTCGGCGCCTTGGACGCCATCACGCGCGAACACTTGAATCGCGAGTTACTGCGTATCCAACAGCTACAGAACCAGACCATTTTCATGGTCACGCACGCCATCAACGAAGCTGTGTTTTTGTCACACCGGGTATTGGTGCTGTCACGGCGGCCGGGGACAATCCAATCTGAGATCCCTATCCCCCTTCCCCATCCCCGTACCGAGGCGCTCCTGACTGACCCAGATTATCTGGAATTCGTACGGAAAGTACGGCAGGCCATCGACCATGATATGACGATAGCCGCCGCTATGTAACCGGGCGCTAGGGTTGCGCATCTGAATATAGCGAATACAAAGAAGTTTTGATCCGGTGATCAATGCGATTCAGGTATTCGACAGACTTTATCAGCGAACCAGGAGCAAATCATGAGTAATCAGTACGGATTCAGTAAAATCGTAGATCTACCCTATGAAGACGCAATTGCAGCCATCACCGATTCACTAAAAACTCAGGGTTTCGGTATCCTCACGACCATAGATGTGAAGGCAACTCTGCGCAACAAACTTGATGTCGATTTTCGCCCTTATGCCATTTTGGGCGCGTGCAACCCCCATCTTGCACATCAGGCACTGCAAGCAGAAGAACAAATCGGACTGCTGCTGCCCTGCAATGTCATCGTTTATGATAATCTGAACAACACTTGCACCATCAGTGTGATTGATCCCGGCCAGATGATGTCATTCACGGGCAATGCCGACTTGACACCTCTGGCAAACGAAGCGACCGAGCGCTTATCTGACGCCTTGGCCGCTATTGCCTGATATCGAACGGTCCAAAAAAATACGGTAGCCATGACCCTCATTTGTTTGAGAGTCATGGCTACCGTTGTGTTTATGTAGGGTTGGTTGGGCGGAGACCTGTCTTAGTTTACGAGGGAAGGCAGGAAGTTGTTGTGACCGATGAAGATTCGCGCGGAGCTTGTGGTTGACGCACCTTGCGAGTCTTGCGTCTCAAGAGTGATTTCATGCCAGCCGAGGCTGAGATCATTACGGGGAACCGAGGCACCGACGCCCAATAGGCCGTCGCGGTCACTGCGCCATGTCAGGGCGGACTCATGTAGCGTACCTTCTTCCATGTCGACGCCAATGCCTTGCATAACGACCAGCGCGCCGGGGATAAAGGACTTACGGTCGGATGGCTCACTGATAATGGCGCTTGGCGCCTTGTTGGGAATGGTCACGGGAGCGGACTGGTCAGAAGCTATGTTAATGCCATCTGTTGCAACCACCCGGAATAGGCCCTTCTCGCTACCGGCAAAAGCATCAGATTCCACTTCATACGAGGTCTCTGTCATCTCTGTAGCTAGTAAAGCCCAACTTTCGCCGTCATCATGGCTGTAATACAGAGAGTAACTCAGCACGTCGCCATCTTCATCCTTACCATCCCATTCGACCGACAGGCTTTCTCCCTGTGGCAATTTCAGCGGTTCGACAGGTTTAGTGAAGCCAACGATCGGTGTATTTTCGCTGACTTGCTGTACGTCAAGGATATCATCGCCCTGAACTAAGGCGACGTTGTCGGTTCCTTCCGCCCAAGGTATGACAAAGGCGAGGTCTACAACTTTCGTGTCATCGGCAGGGAAGGGCGGATCATCATGTCCGGGGTCGTCGTTCTGACCGCTATGTGCGCCCGGGCTATATTCACTATCGAAGCTTATGTCAAAATCCTCTTGGTATAAAACTTTCTCACCGCTTCGTAGTTGGACAGCGTAGCCATCACCCGGCAGCGGATATTCTATACCGCCGTCGACGAGGTGCATGTTGTAGAGGTTAGCGGGGTTCTTAGGATTGTAGTCTTCGGCTTCGGGATTGAAGATCGTGGCATTGATAACCAGTGATCGATCTGCTTGGGTTATCTGGAAGTTCTCTGCTCCCAGCCGAATGGCGTCCTCTTCATCCTGTGCGGCCTGCACAACGCCATCAATCTTGTTGGACATGTATTCCCATGTGTAGGGTGAAATCCAGCCATCTTTGGAGCCACCTGAAGGGCAGTAACTCAGGGCATCATGTGTATCGGCGGGATCATAGATCTTACCTGTAATCGGGTTGAAGCCGAATTCTTGAATGCTGGAGGTACCGTATGGGAATGCTGAACTGCTATCATTGGATCCGCAGTCATCGCCACCGGTGTCGGTGTGCTTGAGGTCATAGTCGTGCAGGAGCTCGTGTACGAAGATAAGCGCACCTGATCCCGGATTATCGGTGCTGGTACCGGGGAAATCGGTGCCGATTGCAACCACGCCATATCCGCCGGCATGGGGGTAGACCGGCATGTCTGCATGTCCACAGGGGTAGCCGTCGTCATCCACCCAACCGTAGACATGGTCAGCCCCCGTGAAGGCACCTGTGCCGAATATCCAGGAGAAGACATTCTCCATGAGCCACATCGAATTCAGTGTCTTGATTAGATCGTGCTGATTATCCGGCCCTACACCACTTCCACAAGGGGTGAGAGATTTGGTCCAATTAAGATAACCACTCTTGACACTATAATTGATACCGTTATTGCGGATAGGTAGCAGTTGCTCAAAGATATCTGCAGCGCCGCCATTGACCGCCCAACCCTGAGCGTATTGGCCGCCGGTATGCCCCGCTGGATGGTAACGCAACCGCTGTCCTATGATCTTCAGCGTATCACGTTTGCGGAAAGTTTTCGTAATATAACCGCTGGCAGGATAGCGGTTATTGGACTCGTTGGTCTCGCTGATAGTGTTGTTCGGATCCACCACCGCGTAGAAATCGACAGTCACATCGTTCGTGAAATTGACATTGAAGTAGATATCAGCGCTATCATTGGAGGATTGGTCGATCGTCTTGGTTGCCCTGCCGCTGGCGTTTCCTGTGTACCATACGCCATTAGCCCTGATGTAAAGGCGCACGGGAACGCCACTCATACCTGCCCAAATGCCACTATATTTGAGATAGATGCGAGAAGTGGCATCCTTTTTGTTCGCCAGACGTAACGAGTTTGTCGAACAACCGGCCAGGCCATTGGATGTATCGAAACATTGAATGGCCTGTGTCAACTCGATGCCATGAATCGATAGATCGGGAGGGGCGACCGGTAGAATCGCAATTTCTAAAGGTGGGTAATAGGGGATTGCCTGGATCAATGGGAATGTGGAAGTTGGCGTTGATGTCGGCGTATATGTGGGCGTATATGTGGGCGTACGAGTGGGTGTAAATGTATGAGCGGGTGTGAAAGTTTGGGTCGGTGTACGGGTAGGTGGAGGAGTGTTCGTGGGCGTGTGTGTGTGTGTGGCTGTAGGTTGAGCCGCCGGATAGTAGAGTAAATCGTCAATAGATTCGGGCTGTGGCGCTTTTCCATAGTCCAATTGAACAAAGGCAATTCTGCCTTCAGGATCATACAAACCCATAAACTGCGTATGGGCATCAGGCACTGTGGCGGCAGCCCTGCAGATGATGGCGCCTCGAGCATCATAACCCACGAGTAGCGCTGATTGTTCCTGATTGCCGTTGCCGATCCAGAAACCAACGTGTGATTTTTCTTTTTCGAACTTGATCAACATGGGAACGCCGCTGCTGGATTCCGATGACACAGGTTCGTTTAGGGCGACGTTGGGGGGGGAATGAGCCATGTCAGGTTCTTTACCGTAAATAACGGCTCGAGTTTGGCGAGAGTCTTCGAATAGGACCCCATGCGCGCTTTCATAACTCGAACCAATCGTTTTGCCATGGTCCAGGTCGTCAAAATGGATTAAACCGGCCAAATCAGGAATTTCCTTGCTGCTGGAAAGAGCCCGGCAGCCCTGTTGTTGAACTGCCTGTGTGGTTTCGGCCTGAACATTGGCATAGAGCAACGCCAGGGCTGCCACTGTTACACTCATCAACGTAATGAATGTAATTGCAAACTTCATAACATCGCGCTTTTTTCTCATGTGATGTCTCCCTCTGAACTGGGTGTGGCGATAAATAGAGTCGCCGCAAGTGTGGTGGGTGTATAACAGACGCCAGCTTCGCACACGAGAATCATTCAGCCGAAAATAGCCGAATCAAATTTATGTCAACCCCAAAGACTCTCGTTAGCTATCTATCTACGTCGCCATCCAGCGCCGTTATAATTGTGCAATTGAAGCACAAATCACCCACAAAGTCAACCCCTTTATATTACAAACAGCAGTCCAGCTTTGGCTGTTATAAGAATGCAACGCATTCAGCGCTCCAAACGGCAAATTTAATGGGCTCAAATAGGTCGAATCGGCCAGACCTGAATGCGTTGCACTCAGCCTAAAACCGGAATTACTGTGTTACAAAGCAACAAAAAACCCTGCCACGCGAGCAGGGTTTGTATCTACCGCAGTTCTGGTATCAAATAGTAAGGACAGGCTCTTCGACCGGAATGATCACAACCTCGCGAGTGATGGGGGGCGCAAGTGAGGCTGATACCGTGCAATAGCGCGTTTCTGCCAGTTCCACGGCCCGGTCTGCCGCCTTCTGACTGACCTCTACACCTGTGATCCTGTAAATCATGTGGATGTTGGTGTACGACTTCGGCCACTCAGCCATCTGTTCACCGATGATATCGATCTCCATGGCTGTTACTTGCTGGCGTTTTTTCTCTAACACGCTGATCGTGGTGATCCCCATACAGCCCCCCAGCGCAGCCAGTAGAAGTTGTCCTGGCGACATCCCTTGTCCTGTTGGATTGGGGGCCATGATGCCGACTTGGCCACCTGCTTCGTTGGTGGCAATGAATCCTCGCTCTCCTTGCCAGACGACTGTAATTTTGGTTGTCATATTATGGGGCTCCTTTAAGATTTTTGAGACTCAACGGGAGATCTTGTGGTTCTAAGAAATATTTGCGTGGTGCGCGTGGTGCGTTGATCGGACAGAATATGTTTTTTCTGATTCTAGCGGAGTCTGTGGTTACCTCTCATGGTGTCACCCTGAGCGGGTCAAATACACAACTTTCACAGTTTCGAGACGCCAGCGAAGGGTCTCGCGGTCATGAAACGAGAGGTTCTTCGCTGGAATCGATGAATTTTCGATGTGTATTGGCTTCGCGAACCCGATCAGAATGACACAGGCAGGATAGGAGTCGCATCCACAGAATCCACCAGAACTAGGTTTTTTTAGTAGGGGCCACATGATTTACGGAAGAGTCAATTATTTACTCTTTAGTATGGTGACAGTTGTTTCGATCTTGATAGAATTGGGCTTGAATTCCTTAACTGAGAAGTAATCTCTTACTTATCTGAGAACTCTGGAAAAATCTAAAACGGCTGTTCGCCCCCTGTATACAGGGGGGGGTTGTTCGTTCGCACCCATGTAAACGGGGGCAAAAAAACGCTCAAAAAAGTTTTCCAGAGTTCTCAGTACTTGTATAGATGCGGTGTCTTGGCTATACGTTACGCTAACACTCATGGCAAAGATATGTTTGCTCTTCCGGAGTTTGCGTGGCTCCTACTAGAAATGCATGGTTACTTAGCACAACCATCACGTAACACACAACACGTGTCCTTCTGGGACCCCACGAAATCCTGTTGAACCGATATGTTTTGCGAGATCGTGCTCACGAGACACCTCTGTGTACATTGGCTGATTGGCCACAGGTTCTTATAATTCCAGGAACATTTCATGCTGTCGATGGATAACACAATAGGCCATCGACGTCAAGGTGCGGCTGATGGCCGACATCGGCGGATCATTCTCCAGCATTATCTCAACATCAGGATACTGCCAATGCGATGCCTGAAATAACATGCTGCTGATTTGAAGCTGATCTGTAGCCGGTTTGATAGCAGCATCCATGAGATGTTGAACCCCGTGCCTGGGTGGAAAACCCAATAGATAGGCGATAACCTCCCCCCTCAGGATGATAGCCCAACCTTTGAGACCGACATCGAGATAGCTTTGCAGGCTCTGTTTTTCTCGCTGCCAACATGGCGATAAAACATGCCATTGATAACAATCTGATAATATTTCGGCGGGGTCCATATCTACAAGCAGGGTAGCAGGGCGTGGGCCGGGGGTAGACTCGGCCTGCCGGTTCCAAATCAGCAATTCGCGTCGAGTGCGCCATCCCAGGTCCTGGTACAGTGAGACAGCGGCCTTATTTTGTTGCAAGACTTCGAGCTGTAAATGGCGGATTCCTGCCGCGAAAGCATTTTCAGTCAGCTGTTGCATCATAGAGCGCGCCAACCCACCTCGGCGGTAGCCAGGGCAGACGCCAAGCCCTGCAACCCAACCACGTTCACCGCGCCGGGCTAATTGCGCGAGCCCAACCAGTTCTCTATTGCATGTGGTCACGACCGACAGTGAGAGATCGACATCTTGTGCTCGGATAAAGAACTCGAGCTGTGAGGGATTGAAATGTATGGGGACAGGATAGTCTTCATAGCAAGTATTCAGCACGGCTACTAGATCGGTGATGTCAGAGTCTTGGGCGGAATGGATGGCGCAATTCATGAATCACTTAGCTTTGACTATGTGACCAGCACAGTTTGCACGCTTCTTTTAGCTAACACATACATCCAGATCACCATCCCCATCTAAGCCTCCCAGTGCTACATCACTGGTGTTTGCATTACCCAATGTTTGTCCACTATTCAAGAAAATACCACTGCCACCACTTGGTCTTGCTCTCATACCATTATGGATATCGTTTGCCGCCAGTGTAATAGGAAGAGGCTCTTTGGGACTTCGCGTGACGATCACGAATTTCCGTTGATGATTCCCCCACACCTAGTGGCTGGTTGTGTCAAGCGCCTAGATATAGTGTGGGAAAAATCCGTATCACGCGAAAT
>PIVW01000291.1 GCA_003353825.1 Chloroflexota bacterium | reverse complement strand
GCCCACAATGGGCGTCTAATCACTTCCCGTTCCAAAATTGATATTCGCCGCGAAGGTGCCGGCTCCGTTGTTGAGATAGACCACGTTCTGTCCACCAGCGTTCCCCACCGCGAGGTCGAGGTGGCCATCGCCGTTCACATCGCCGTAGGCCACACTCTCCGTCGGATCACTGACCGGCCCAAGCGTGTTGGTCAGCACCTCAAAGATGGCGGGGCCAAGCCCGGCCTTGGTGCGGAACTGCCACACCGTCGGCGTCAGCGGATGGGTGCCGACAATATTGAGCGTCCCGGTAGTGGCACTGACCTGCACCACCTCGCCGGGCTTGAAAGTGGTGGGGGGCGTGGCCTGTAGCTGGTTGCCCGCCCCGCTAAAGGTTTGAGTCAACTGGCCCGTGGCCATAGCGTGGACGGCCAAGGTCTGGCTGGTGACGCTGCTGCCATTCATGGGTTGGTCGTAGGTAGCAACCACCGTGCTGGTCAGCGGGGCGGTGTGGCTGTTGCTGACCGGGTTGGTGGCGACCAGGCTGGGGGGGGGGTCTTCATTCAAAGCCACCACGTTCTGTTCATCCCTATTCCCAACAGCGAGATCGAGGTCACCATCGCCATCCACATCTCCTAAGGCCACACTCTCCGTAACATCACTGCCCGGCCCAACATTGGTACTCGTGGCGAAGGTGCCAACCCCATTGTTCAGATAGACCACATTCTGTGCCTCGTTGTTCGCCACAGCGAGGTCGAGGTGGCCATCGCCATCCACATCCCCCAAGACGACACTAGACGTCCGATCACTGCTCGTTCCAAAATTGTTACTCGCCGAGAAAGTGCCAGCCCCATTGTTCAGATAGACCACGTTCTGTTGGGTAAAATTCCCCACAGCGAGGTCGAGGTGGCCGTCACCGTTCACATCCCCAAAGGCCATACTCAGTGTGATATCAGTGCCCGTTCCAAAATTGGTACTCGCCGCGAAGGTGCCAACCCCATCGTTCAGATAGACCACGTTCTGTGCATCGTTCCCCACAGCGAGGTCGAGGTTGCCATCACCATCCACATCCCCAAAGGCCACACTGCTCGTTAGATCATTAACCGGCCCAACATTGATACTCGCTGCGAAGGTGCCAGCCCCACTGTTCAGATAGACCACGTTTTGTCCGCCACGGTTCCCAACAGCGAGGTCAAGGTCGCCATCGCCGTCCACATCGCCAATGGCCATAGCATATGAAAAACCGCCGGATCCAAAATTATTACCCGTCGTAAAGGCACCGGCCCCATTGTTCAGATAGACCACGTTCTGACTACCGTTCCCCACAGCAAGGTCGAGGTCGCCATCGCCGTCCACATCCCCCAAGGCCATACTCAGCGTATAATCACCACCCGGCCCAAAATTGTTACTTGTAGCGAAGGTGCCAGCCCCATTGTTCAGATAGACCACGTTCTGTCCACCAGCGTTCCCTACCGCCAGGTCGAGGTGGCCATCGCCGTTCACATCGCCCAAAGCCACACTATATGTAGTATCACCGCCCGGCCCAAGCGTGTTGGTCACCAGCTCAAAGACAGCGGGGCCAACTCCGGCCTTGGCGCGGAACTGCCACACGGTGGGGGACAGCGGATGGGTGCCGCTAATATTGAGCGTCCCGGTGGTGGCCCTGTACCGGGGTCAGTTCATGACCGGATTTTACCTGGACGATTGCCCCGAGTTTGAGACGTGGTTGGTCCGAGAGCAGGAAGCATGGCGACAGCAGGTCACGGGGATTTTGGATTGCCTGACCGTCTATCATGGCTTGCGCCGCCAGTACAACGAAGCCCAGTTCTATGTTAAGCGTTGGCTAGAGTTGGAAGCGTGGCAGGAGGAAGCGCACCGCTATATGATGATTCTGCTGGCCCGGATGGGCAAGCGCGGCGACGCTCTGGTTCAGTACGAAACCTGTCGCCGCGTCTTGGCCGAGGAGTTGGAGGTGGAACCTGAGGCAGAGACGATAGCCCTCTATGAGCAGATACGAGCGGGGGAGTGGGAGGGCGAGCGAGCGGGGGTGATTTCTACGCTGCTGGCCGGACCTCGTACCCCCCTGCCCGATCTACCTCTCTGCCCCTATCGAGGTTTGTTTGCCTTTCGTGAAGAAGACGCCCCCTTTTTCTTTGGACGGGAGGCGTTCACCGCCCAGCTGGTTGAGGCCGTACACCGGCAAACACTGACCGTCGTCATTGGCCCATCCGGGAGCGGCCAAACTTCGATTGTTTTTGCCGGACTGCTGCCGCACCTGCGCCATGAGGGGGGCTGGTTGACAGCCGCATTTCGTCCCGGTAGCCGCCCCCTCCACGATTTGGCAAACGGGCTAATTCCCCTTTTAGAGCCACAACTAAAGGAAACCGATCGTCTGGTTGAGACCGGCAAGCTGGCGGAAGCGCTTGGCGAGGGGGAACTTTCTCTGTCTGCGGTGGCGGCTCGAATTTTGGAGAAAAATCCAGGGGTTGGTCGGCTGCTGCTGCTTATCGACCAGTTTGAGGAGCTTTATTCCATGTGCCCGGAGGCGCGACTTCGCCATCGCTTCCTCGACACGCTCCTTGAAATCAGCTCCTCCCCGGCCCAGTCCTCCGGCACACCTGCTCCCCTGCAGCTTGTGCTAACGCTGCGGGCCGATTTTATGGGACAGGCGTTGGCCTACCGGCCCTTCGTCGATGCCCTGCCAGGGGTCGATGTAAAACTCGGCCCAATGACCCGGCAGGAGTTGGGCCAGGCTATTGCAAAACCGGCTGAGAAGCAGGGGGTCACCTTTGAAGCCGGTCTGGTTGAACGGATCTTGGATAATGTCGGCGATGGGCTGGGCAATCTGCCACTACTTGAGTTTACGCTCACGTCGTTGTGGGAGCGACAAGCCGCCAGCCAGTTAACCCACGCGGTCTACGAAGCCATTGGGCAGGTGGCGGGCAGCCTGGCCTACTACGCCGAAGATGTGTACGCCAGCTTGAGTCAAATGGAGCAGGAACAGACCCGGCGAATTTTTATGCAGTTGGTCCGCCCGGGCCGGCAGACAGCGGACACACGTCGCCGGGCCAGCCGGTCTGAGTTAGGCGAGAGTTATTGAACGCTGGCCCAGCGCTTGGGTGATATTCGACTGGCGGTGACCGATCAGGATCCGAGCGGGCAGGAGACGGTGGAGATTGTCCATGAAGCGTTGATCTCCGGCTGGGGCAGGCTGCAGAGCTGGTTAAATGAAGACCGTGCCTTTCGTATTTGGCATGATCGGTTGCGGGCGGCGTTGGCCCAGTGGGAAGCCAGCAACCGGGATGAGGAGGCGTTGCTGCGCGGCGTGCTGCTGGTCGAGGCCGAAGAGAGGGCCAAAACTTATCCTGCGGATATAAGTCCACCGGAACATGAGTTCTTGCAAACCAGCGTCGCTTGGCGAGATCAGCGGGTGTTGGAAAAGGAGGTCCAACTCAAGCGCGAATTGGCCCAGGTCCAGACGCTGGCCCAGGAACAGCAACGACGGGCCGAGTCGGAACACCGGCGGGCCGAAGTGCAGGTCAGGGAAACCAGGCGACTGCGCTGGTTGGCGGCGGGTCTAGCGGTGATGTTTCTTTTGGCAGTTGGGGCAGGTCTGCTGGTCATGGTTCAATGAAGCTCAGCGAATGCAGCAACTGACCCTTTCTGGCGAACAGAGCTGCCCGGAACTGCCACCGGATGGGTGAGTAGCGGCATAAAAAAACAGCTCTCTCAATTGAGAGAGCTGTTTTTTTATACACCTTTCCTTTTTCCTTCCAAACAGATGATCGAAGGGGGAAGTTGGGTCCCTAAATTACATCATGCCACCCATGCCGCCCATATCACCCATTCCGCCGCCAGCAGGCATCGCCGCTGCGGGTTCGGGGACATCGGTGATGAGGGCTTCGGTGGTCAAGATCATGGCGGCAATAGAGGCCGCATTTTGCACGGCGCTGCGGGTTACTTTGGCCGGGTCAATGATGCCGGATTTGAGCATGTCTTCATACGCCTCGGTCATCACGTTGTAGCCGATAGAAGCACCCTTGCTGCGCCGGCGACGCACTTCGTCAACGATGATAGCCCCTTCTTTACCGGCATTAAGAGCTAATTGGCGCATCGGCTCTTCTAAGGCACGACGCACAATGTTAATCCCGGTATTGATATCAGGAGTGTCATTTTTGAGGTCTTTAATGGCCTCAAGCGCATTGATCAGGGCCACACCACCGCCAGGCACCACGCCCTCTTCTACAGCGGCACGGGTGGCGCTCAAGGCATCCTCAACCCGATGCTTTTTCTCTTTCAACTCGGTTTCGGTAGCCGCGCCAACGCCAATGACGGCTACGCCACCGGCCAATTTAGCCAGGCGCTCTTGCAGTTTCTCGCTGTCATAGTCGCTGGTGCTATTTTCAATCTCGGCTTTAATCTGGTTGATGCGGCCGCTGATGGCCTCTTCGGAGCCAGCCCCATTTACAATTGTGGTTTCGTCTTTGGTGGAAGAGACTTTGTCAGCCTGACCCAGGTCTTCGATGGTGGCACTATCCAGCTTGCGTCCCATTTCTTCGGTGATGACGGTGCTGCCGGTGAGTATAGCAATGTCTTGCAGCATCGCTTTGCGGCGGTCGCCAAAGCCAGGGGCCTTAAGGGCGATAACGTTGATGGTGCCGCGCAGTTTGTTAAGCACCAGCGTGGACAGGGCTTCGCTGTCCACATCTTCGGCAATAATAACCAGGTCGCGCTTGCTGGTTTGAACCAGTTTTTCGAGGAGCGGCACAATATCCTGGGCCAAGGAGATTTTTTTGTCGTAGATGAGAATGTAGGGATTGTTTAGCTCCGCCAGCATGATTTCAAGATCGGTGATGAAGTAGGGGCTGATATAGCCGCGGTCAAACTGCATACCGTCCACGTACTCGGTTTCAAGGGCCAGGCCCTTGCTTTCTTCCACGGTGATGACGCCATCCTTGCCGACTTTGTCCATCACTTCGGCAATCAAATCGCCAATAGCGGAATCGGCGGCGGAAATGCTGGCGACATGGGCGATATCGTCTTTGCCTTTGAGTTGGATGGAATCTTTACGAATGGAGTCGGCTACGGCCTCGGCAGCCAATTCAATGCCGCGCTTCAGCAGCATGGGATTAGCACCAGCGGCCACGTTCTTGAGACCTTCAGTAACAATAGCCTGGGCCAGCACGGTGGCGGTGGTGGTGCCGTCGCCAGCGATGTCGTTGGTTTTGGTGGCCGCTTCTTTGAGCAGTTGGGCGCCCATATTTTCAAAGGGGTGGGGCAGTTCGATTTCTTTGGCGACGGTGACCCCATCGTGGGTGATGGTGGGGGCACCCCATTTTTTATCCAGGGCCACGTTGCGGCCCTTGGGGCCGAGGGTTGTTTTGACGGCGTCGGCTAAAATGTCTACCCCCACCTTGAGGTGGCGACGGGCATCTTCGCCAAAACTAATTTGTTTTGCCATGAGTTATATGCTCCTATGAAACCCTAGTTCCGGGGGTTTCATACCGGGCGTATGGCGCGAGGAAGAAAGTGGAGGGACACCCCCCACACCCCCGAGCCATAGGCGACTCCTTAATAGTGATAAACTCTAAAGACGACTACTGGACGATGGCCAGGACGTCGGTTTCTTTTAAGATGAGATATTTATTGCTTTTAATTTTGACTTCGGTGCCAGCATACTTGGCGTAGAGTACGGTGTCGCCCGTACTCACATCCATAGCGATGCGTGAGCCATCCTCTTTGCGTGCGCCGGGACCAATGGCTAAGACTTTACCTTGCATTGGTTTCTCTTTAGCGGTTTCCGGCAGAACAATCCCGCTGGCGGTCATTTCTTCTTGTTCGATAGGTTCAACAATTAACCTATCAGCCAAGGGTTTGAGATTCATACGATATTAACTCCTTAGATAAAATTTACTTGTAGTTTAGATAAAACGTAATATACTGACCAGAAATAGTGAATAGTGAATAGTGAAAAGTGGTTACTGATCTCGTTAACTCGCTACAATCGGGCAGATAACTGAACTAAGTACAATCTTAATAAATCTTTACGGGTTTGATGGGCTTGCTCCCCCAGCTCTCCAAAACTGGGTACTGCCCCCAAAATGGGTGCTTAAAAAGCCACAGACGGAAGCTCAGTTAGGTTTCATGCGGCCCCCCTAAACCCCCCAAAGGGGGGAACTTAGTGCGTTACATCCGAGAAACTTTTGCGTTTGTACTTAGTAGGCTTCCAAGCCACCATCATCAGACCAAACCATCAACGCATGGGTGGTGGTGTGGTCGACTTGAGTGATGGGTGCTGCCACGTCTTTTTCTTTGAGGTGGTGTTGCCATAGCGACCAGGGCCAAAGTTCGGCTTCAATTTCGCGAGCACGGCGATTCAGAGCCGTCCAATTGATTTTGTCCCACTGCTTCATACGGTACTCCTTCATTACCAATTTTTTTAGACTATTTATCTGAATCGGAGTAGGGATGTTACAATGATAACCGATCCAGAGTCAGAAAACTATCAGCGGAATTCTGATGATGGGTAGGGTTTTGACTGATTTGCTTGTCGGTATTTGCCTTACAATTTAGGGAATGGGTGGTATAAGTGCAGCCAATGATCATTCTTTATGAATTGCATCCATTTGCTGGGGGTCAAAATTTATGGGCCACATTGTAGCATCATTATATTTCGCCTGGCGCAAGTTAACCTCGCCTAAGTCAGTCTCGCGCAGATCGGTCTGACGTAGGTCAGCCTCGCGTAGGTTGGCTCTGCTTAGTTCTGCCTGGCGCAAGTTGGCCCCCGTCAGGTCAGCCCTACTTAGATCGGCCTCACTCAGGTCGCTTCCTTGCAGGTTGGTCTGGCTCAGGCTGGCCCGACGTAAGTAAGCCTGACTCAAATCAGCCCCTTGTAGGTTGGCTTCGTTCAGGTTAATCCACCATAGGTCGGCCTGGCGCAGGTTTGGTGTTTGGCCATTAGCGTGGGCAAATTTAACTGTAGCTATAACTTCTTCACGAGTCAGTTTCATGTTTTTATATTGGGCCTTGTATCTTCTCAATAAGGAATGAGATTTTAATAACTGTCCCACAATATTACGTAGTGCGTAAAGGACAATTTATGGTCAGTAATACGCAGAAATGGGACAGTTAATTAATCCCCGTTCTTTAGTTACGGTAGGGCGATTATTATTATAAATGATTCGGGTTCTGAAATCTGTCAACGAAACTCTGATGGTGGGGTAGGGTTTTGACTGACCCATTTGTAGGTGATTGCCCTACAAATATAGTGAGCAGTGAAAAGTGAAAAGTGGTTACTGATTATTAGGTGAAATGCACCCTTATGATTTCTGATCAGGATAGCAGGAATTGGAGGGGTGAGGCTTTTACAGGTTATTTGGGCTAGATAAGAGTTGAAATTTTGGCGAATTGGTAGTACACCATCAGAGAAGTTCTGATCTGTAGGTTCATGTCATTTCGAGTGAGGAACGAGCGAGAAATCCCCACTATGGTAAATACGTTAACCTCTACCTCAGCTCACTAAAGGCACA
>PIVW01000849.1 GCA_003353825.1 Chloroflexota bacterium | reverse complement strand
CCATTTAATCTGTGCGAATCATTGACCAGTTCGAAGTTTAGCAATAGCCGGTCGCCGGCTGTTTCTACGACTTCTTCGGGCGTGGGCATGTGTGTGCCCGCAAATCGGTTATCAAACCAAGCGCCCACATCCAATGCCCGCAGATCTTCGAAACGCCAGTCCTGCACAGGGCCTGTGGCAGGTTCTGTGCAGGACTAATTCCCGATCGTGGTGGACGATGAGTTGGCCGTCGGCGCTGATCTGCACATCGAATTCAATGCCATCGGCGCCCATGTTGGCGGCAAGCTCGAACGCCGGTAGGGTATTCTCGGACGCATGAGCCGAGGCGCCACGGTTGGCGAAGGTGAGGAGTCTGGGCGGGAATTTCATCAAAGTCCCATTTCTGTTCTAAGTGCAAGCTGTCCGTTCAACCATTTCGGATCGTCGGTAACCAAGGCCGATGCTTGCCAGGATAAGGCTCGCGATAAGCTTTCCTCATCGTCGATGGTCATCATCCACAGGGGCTGTTTTAGTTTAGCAACTTTCTGAGTGCTGCCGAATTCCAATTCCCAAAGGATATCGTTTGCCCGAGACCAACGTCGCGCCAGGCTCCCCGAGAGCCAGGGAGGCAGGCCGGTGGCTTGCATGAAGTTGGTGCGTAGGTCCGGTGCGATCTCTCTGAGACGGCGCAGGATGTAGGGATTAAAACTACTTACGGTTACCTGATCCACCATGTTGCGTTCTCGAATCTCCTCCCACACCATTTCCTCCATCTCTTCCGATTTACGTGTAAACGACTTCAGTTCCAAGACCAGAGGTATGCGCCCGGCCAGTGTGCCCAATGCCTCGGCCAGTGTCGGTACAATAACACCGGCATAGGTTTCATCAAACCAGCTCCCGGCATCCAACGCTCGGATTTCTGCCAAGGTGTGGCTGCGAATGGACCCTTCGCCGTCAGAGACATCGTCGACATCCAGACCGTGCATGAGGATGAGGGCGCCATCCGCGGTAAACTGAACGTCCATTTCGATGGCGTCAGCTCCCTGTTTGATCGCCAGTTCGAACGCAGGAAGGGTATTTTCGGGCGCGTAAGCACGGGCGCCACGCCGGGCGACGATCAGGGGACGGTCGCTGGGCAAAGTGAACATGCTAACGGCCAAATATCCATCCTAGAACACCGCTCCGCTTCTTATCGGGCGGCGGCAGTGGAGGCGAATAGCTGGGTTCAGGTTCGCTGTCGTGCTGGTTGACGATGTCTTCGTCAAATTCCATGCCCATCTCTCGCATCTCCTCTTTGAGATCGTCACTAAACATGTTGGGCGACCAGGGCGGATCCCAGACAATTACCACATCTACATCTCCTGCGCCCTCTAATGAACCGGCAGTTTTTTTAACATTGTCGATGATTTCCGGTGCCATCGGGCAATGTGGCGTGGTGAGTGTCATCGTTACCAGAATAGTATCTGATTCGGCAATAGCGATATCGTAAACGAGGCCCATGTCGACGATATTCATCATCACCTCGGGGTCAATCACTTGTTTGAGTTCGGTTCTTATGGTGTCTTCTTGTAACACATTTGCCTCCAACATATTTTATTGTTCATCGGGGCCGGACATGCTCTTGCCACGGAAGACACCGCAATGGGCACTTTCATTGGTTCGTCCCAAGGGATAAACGATGCGTTTGTGTGGCAGCGGCAGGATACCATAGCGTGAGGGGCAGGCCAAAGTAGGTATGTAAGCGAAACTATTTAGGTTCTCTGGGATTTCGCGTGGTGCTGATTTTTTCCACACTATATCTAGGCGCTGGCACAACCAGCCACTAGGTGTGGGGGCATCATCGACTGAAATTCGTGATCGTCACGCGAAGTC